>JANOAY010000878.1:0-3035 GCA_031411375.1 Pedosphaera sp.
GACTTGCTGGACGCGGTGGACGCATTCATCCCGCTCCCGACGCGCGAAATCGACAAGCCCTTCCTCATGTGCATCGAAGACGTGTTCACGATTGAAGGTCGCGGCACGGTCGTGACCGGTCGTGTGGAACGCGGCGAACTCAATCGTATGACGGAAGTCGAAATCGTGGGTCTCAAGGACACGCGCAAGACGACGGCGACGGACATTGAAGCCTTCCGCAAGCTGCTCGACAAGGCCAGTGCCGGCGACAACGTTGGCGTGCTGCTGCGCGGCACGACCAAGGACGATGTGGAACGCGGTATGGTGCTGGCCAAGCCCGGCTCGATCACGCCGCACACGAAGTTCAAGGCGGAAGTGTATGTGCTCTCGAAGGAAGAGGGCGGCCGTCACACCCCGTTCTTCAACAAGTACCGCCCGCAGTTCTATTTCCGCACCTCGGACGTGACCGGCGACATGACCTTGCCCACCGGTGTAGAAATGGTGATGCCTGGTGACAACGTCTCCATTGACGTTGAACTGCAGAAGCCTGTCGCGATGGAAAAGGGCCAGCGCTTCGCGATTCGCGAAGGCGGTCGCACCATCGGTGCGGGCCGCGTGTCGGAAGTGATGAAGTAATTTTGTCCGGAAGGACATGGGCGGGGGGCGCGCAAGCGTTCCCCCGCATTTTAGTCTAACGGCAAAGCAGAAGGTGAGTACGGCGTTAGCTCAATTGGTAGAGTAGCGGTCTCCAAAACCGTTGGTTGGGGGTTCAAGTCCCTCACGCCGTGCCAGCCTTCGCCGAGGGTTTGGATGGACAAGTCGGCCGAACGTTTTGGAGAGGTGGCAGAGTGGTCTATCGCGGCGGTCTTGAAAACCGCTTTGGGTGCAAGCCCAACGGGGGTTCGAATCCCTCCCTCTCCGCCAGCGTTTTTCGCGGCGAGCGGGATGGAAAGTTTTTTGCGGTAAAGTTGATTCGCGGCGGGCCAAGGCCCGGCAAGCCAGACAATTTTTGTGAACAAGTTCTACATTCAGTTGTTGATTTGGGTGGTCGTCGTGGCCGTCGTCTTTGGCGTGCTCTGGCGCACTGGCCAGCTTTTGCGGCTCACGAACTACGTCGCGGAGACGCGCGAAGAGCTGAAGAAATGCTCATGGCCCAGCCGCGATGAACTCAAGGGTTCCACCGTGGTCGTCATTGTTTCCATTTTGCTGCTCGGCCTGTTCACCGTGGTCGTGGACTTGTTGCTCACCTACGCCGTGCGCCTGCTCGCCTCGTAACCAAAGGAACTATGAAAAGCCAATGGTTCGTCATCCACACGCTCTCCGGCCAGGAGAACAAGGTGAAGGAGAGCATCGAGAAGCGCATGAAGGCCGAGGAGATGGGCGAGTTTATCAAGGAAGTGCTCGTCCCCATCGAGAAGGTCGTGGACGTGCGCGGCGGCAAGAAGACCGTCACGAACCGCAAGCTCCATCCCGGCTACGTCTATATTGACATGGTGCTGCTCGACGAGAACCGGGGCATCCTGCCGAAACCGTGGTTTTTCATCCAGGAGACGCCGGGCAAGATTGGTTTCGTCGGCGGGGATCGGCCGGTGCCGGTGACGGCGGACGAAATGGAAGTCATCAAGGCGACCATTTCCGACAGCGAAGACGCGGAGCGCCCGAAAGTGTCGTTCGCGGTGGGCGAGAACGTGAAGATCAACGACGGCCCCTTCATGAATTTCAACGGTGCGATCGAGGAAGTGGATCCCGAGCGCGGCAAACTCAAAATCACGGTCAACATTTTCGGACGCAACACTCCTGTCGAACTGGAGTATTGGCAGGTCGAGAAAGCTTAATAAAATTTTATGGCGAAGAAGAAGACAGGCGAAATCAAACTGCAAATCCCGGCCGGCCAGGCGAACCCCGCCCCCCCCGTCGGTCCTGCGCTCGGTCAGCACGGCGTCAACATCATGGGCTTCTGCAAGGAGTTCAACGCCGCGACCAAGGACCAGAACGGCATGATCATCCCTGTGGTCATCTCCGTGTTCCAGGACAAGTCTTTCACTTTCATCACGAAGTCCCCCCCCGCGTCCGCGCTGCTCAAGAAGGCCGCCGGCATCGCCTCAGGCGCGAAGAACCCGCTCAAGGACAAGGTGGGCAAGGTCACGCGCAAGCAGGTGCTCGACATCGTGAAGTTAAAATTCAAGGACATGAACACGACCTCGGAAGAGGCCGCGTTCAAAGTCGTTGCCGGCACTGCCCGCTCGATGGGCATCGAAGTGCTGGATAAGTAAGAACCCTAAACGCGGGAGAGTCCGTAAAGCCGGATTCGCCATCACCGCACAAAAACATGCCAGAGAAACAAGGTAGCAAGCGTTATCGCAAGGCGCTGGAACTCGTGGATGCCGCCAAGGCCTATCCGCTCAAGTCCGCCGTCGAAGTCCTCAACAAGTTCCCCAAGGCCAAGTTCAACGAGACCGTGGACATCGCCTTCAAGCTGGGAGTTGACCCGAAGCAATCCGACCAGATGGTGCGCGGCACCGTTCCGCTCCCGCACGGCAGCGGCAAGGTTGTGCGCGTCCTCGTGTTCGCCCAAGGCGCGGCGGCGGAAGCCGCCACGGCCGCCGGTGCGGAATACGTCGGCTTCGACGACATGATCAAGAAGTGCGTCGAAGGCTGGAACGACTTCGATGTCGCTGTTGCCACTCCTGCGGCGATGAGCGAAGTGCGTAAGCTCGGCAAAGTCCTCGGACCGCGCGGCCTCATGCCGAACCCCAAGACCGGCACCGTCACCGATGACACCGCGAAAGCCGTGCGCGAAGTGAAGGCCGGCCGTGTGGAATTCAAGGTGGACAAGGGCGGCAACGTCCACGTCCCCGTTGGCAAGGCCTCGTTCACCCCGATCCAGATCGAGGAGAACGCCCGCGCCGTCATCGAGGCCGTGACCAAGGCCCGCCCCTCCAGCGTGAAGGGCAACTTCGTCCACACCTGCACCCTCTCGGCCACCATGAGCCCCGGCCTCCGAATTGATATGCGCGAGTTCACGGCCACGGCGTAATCAGCAACCAAACCATTTT
>JANOAY010000879.1:0-10386 GCA_031411375.1 Pedosphaera sp.
CGCCATGTCCTCAGCGACGAGCCGTCGTTCTACGTGCAGAACGCCAGCGTCACCGACTCGACGCTGGCGCCGCACGGCAAGAGCGCGCTCTACGTGCTGCTGCCCGTCACGCATCAGCATCCGAACGTGGACTGGCGGCGCGAGACGGCGCGCTACCGCAAGCTCGCGCTGCAACAGATCGCCAAGGCCGGCTTCACCGATGTCGAGCGGCGCATTCGTGTCGAGCGCGTCATCACGCCGGCGGACTGGGACTCGCAGTTCGAGATTCATCTGGGCGCGACCTTCAATCTCGCGCACTCGCTCGATCAGCTTTTGCACCTGCGCCCGCGCAACAAGTTTGAAGACCTGGACGGCGTGTATCTCGTCGGCGGCGGCACGCATCCCGGCAGCGGCCTGCCGGTGATTTTTGAATCCGCCCGCATCAGCTCGCGCCTGCTGCTCGAAGATTTCGGGATGTCGTTCGGGGAACCGAAGAACCGTTCGTTTGAAATGTCGGACGAGCGCGCCTCGCTCTTGCAAACTGCCTGATGAAAATCCCCATCACATTTTTCGACGATGTGCGCGATGGCGAACCGCCGTCCGCGCTGGCGTCTGAAGATGAGGGGCTCGACCTCGCGCCCGTGCGCGTCGCGCAACAGCAGTGGGCTGCCACGCCCGTGCGCGAGCGGCTGCGCGTGATCAAAAAATTTCGTCATGCCCTCGCCATTCACTCAACGGAACTGGTGCGCGCGCTCCAGCCGGCGAGCGAGACGCAGGCGGCGGAAATCATCTCCGCGCAAATCCTCCCGCTCGCCGAGGCGTGCAAATTTTTGGAACGCGAGGCGGAGAAAATTCTGCGCGTGAACCGTCGCCCGCGCGGCCCGCTCCCGCTCTGGCTGCGCGACACGCGCGCCGAAGTCCACCGCGAGCCGTGCGGCGTGGTGTTGGCGGTTGCGCCGTCGAACTACCCGATCTTCCTCCCCGGCGTGGTGCTGGTGCAGGCGCTCGCGGCGGGCAACGCCGTGCTCCTCAAGCCCGCGCCCGGCGGCGGTGCCGCCGTGGACGCGCTCCTAAATCTGCTGCGCACCGCCGAACTGCCCGTTGCGCTGGTGTTGAAATTGGACGAGAGAGCGCGCGCCGTTCACGACGCGCTCGCGGCGGGCGTGGACAGAGTTGTCTTCACCGGCTCCGCCGCGACCGGCCAGAAAATCCTCCACGCCTGCGCCGCGCAGCTCGTGCCCGCGACGATGGAGCTTTCCGGTTGCGACGCGATGTTCGTGCGCGCCGACGCCGACGTGCCGCTGGCGGCGCGCGCGCTGCACTTCGGTCTGCGGCTGAATCGCGGCGCGACCTGCATCGCCCCGCGGCGTGTGTTCGTCCACGAGTCCCGCGCGGCGGAGTTCGAGGCGGAGTGTCGGCATCTGTTTTCCGAAAGCGAAACGTGGACAGGCCATTCAACCAATGGCGAGCGTAGTGGGGCCGCCGTCCCGGCTGCCACCAGTCCACTGGCCGTCCCGGATGGTGTTTCTGTCCGACCGCGGGTAGGTCCCTGGGAGGGCGGCTGGGGGGACGCCTGCCCCACTAACGAAGCCCCGCCGCTCGTCGTGCAACTCATTGCCGAAGCCACCGCGCAAGGCGCGCGCGTCCTCATCGGCGCGGTGAACCCTCTCGGCGAGGCGACATTCCCGCTGCTCGTCACCGACGCCAACTCCACGCTGCGCCTGCTCCGCGAAGATCATTTCTCCGCCGTCGCCGCCCTCGTCCGCGTGAGCAGCGACCGCGAGGCGCTGGCCGCAAATAACGAGTGTCCCTACGCCCTCGGCGCGAGCGTCTTCTCCGTGGACGAGGCGGATGCGCGCGCCTTCGCCGCGCGGGTGAACGCAGGCAGCGTGGTCATCAACGACCTCATCGTTCCCACCGCCGATCCACGCCTGCCGTTCGGCGGACGGCAGCAGAGCGGCTTCGGCGTGACGCGCGGTGCGGAGGGCTTGCTCGAACTCACCGTGCCGAAAGTCATCAGCACGCGGCGCGGCGCCTGGCGTCCGCACTACGAGCCGCCGCGCGCCGGCGACGCGGAATTTTTCACCCGGTTTCTGCAACTCACCCATGCTCCGAACTGGAGCGCACGTTTCAAATCTGCGCTGGCGCTGTTCCGTGCCGCGCGTTCCAGGAGACAGTCATGAACGAAAACAAAATCGGCATCATCGGCGGCGGACTCGGCGGGCTTGCCTCCGCCTGCACGCTCGCGGCGCGCGGCCACGAGGTCGTGCTCTTCGAGCGCAACGACTGGCTCGGCGGCAAGGCGGCGGTCCTGGAGCGCGACGGCTTCCGCTTCGACATGGGGCCGACGATTCTCACGCTGCCCTCGGTCTTGCACCGCATCTTCGGCGAGGCGAACCGCCGGCTCGGAGACTATCTCGAACTGGTGCGCCTCGACCCGCAGTGGCGCAGCTTTTTCGAGGACGGCACGACGCTCGATTTGCGCGAGAAGCTCGACGACATGACGCGCGAGCTGTCGGCCTTCGCGCCCGACAGCGTGGACGGCTATCGCGCCTTCCTGCGGCACGCGGAGAAGTTGCACGACATTTCCGAGCGGTTCTTTTTTCACAAATCCATCGGCGGCATGGGCGACATGTTCAAGGCCTCGAACTCGTTTCGCGCCAGCACGCTGCGCGATCTGTGGGCCATGCGCCTGGGCCGCAGCATGGCCGCCACCGTGCGGAGCCATGTGCCGGATGCGCGTGTGGCGCAGATGATTGATCATTTCACTCAATACGTCGGCTCCGCGCCCGACCAGTCGCCCGCCGTGCTCTGCGGCATCGCCTCGATGCAGACGCACGAGGGCGTGTGGTATCCGCGCGGCGGGACCGGTGCGGTGCCGCGCGCGCTGCGGAAGCTGGCGGAGGAACTTGGCGTCGAGTTCCGCACCAGCACCGAGGTGACGCAGGTGCGCCTGCGCGGGAGTGAAGCGATTGGGGTGGAGACCGCCGCCGACGGATTCGTGCCGTTGCGCGCCGTGGTGTCGAACTGCGACACCGTGCGCACGCACCGCGAACTGGTCGGAGGAATTCCCCGGCAGCGTTTCGAGAAGCGGCGCAGCTACGAGGCCGCGTGTTCCGGCGTGGTGCTCTACCTCGGGTTGTCGAAACGCTACGATCATTTGCTGCATCACAACTTTGTTTTCTCGCGCGATCCGCATGAGGAATTCGATTTCATTTACAAGAAGGGCGAACCCGCGCCTGACCCTACTTGCTACGTCTGCGCTCCGTCGTGCACGGAGCCGGGCGTCGCGCCGCGCGGTGGTGAGGCGCTTTATGTTTTGGTTCACACGCCGTATCTGCGTCCGCATCACAACTGGCGCGACATGCTCCCGCGCTATCGGCAGACCATCATCGAGAAGCTCAAACGCGTGGCGGGCATGGAGGACATTGAGCAACGCATCGTGTGCGAGGACGCGCTCACGCCGCAGGGCATCCATGATCGCTACCGCGTGTTGAATGGCGCGATCTACGGACTGGCCAGCCACGGGAAATTTGCCGGGGCGTTCAAGCCGGCGAATCGCAGCCCGGATGTGCGCCGCCTTTACCTAGCGGGCGGCTCGGCGCATCCAGGACCCGGCATGCCGATGGCGCTGATGTCCGGCTGGATCGCGGCGGACGTGCTCGACACGGACGCGGGCGACTGGCCCGCCGCTAAAGGCGAACCGACGGCGCACGCGGGCCTTGCGCACTGAAGCGGCGCCATGAACTCCGCACGAAAATCCAGTCCGGCCCCGGCGGTCTCGCCGCTGTGGATGCGCTGGTTCTCGGCGTATGCGGAGCGGTACGTGCGGAAACATTTTCACGCCGTGCGCGTGCTGCGTCCGCCGCCGCCGCTTTCGTCTGCGCCGCTCGTGGTCTTCCTCAATCACGCCTCGTGGTGGGACCCGATGACGTGCCTCGTGCTCCGCAACCGGTTCTTCATGCAGCGCGAATCGTTCGCGCCCATTGATGCGGACGCGCTCGCGAAATATCCGTTCTTCCGCAAGCTCGGTTTCTTTCCCGTGGAACAGCACAGCGCGCGCGGGGCGATAGAATTTTTGCGCGGCTCCACGGAAGTGCTGACGCGTCCGAACGCCGCGCTCTGGCTCACGCCACAAGGCCGTTTCGCCGATGCGCGCGAGCGACCGGTCGAGTTTCGCAGCGGGCTGGCGCACCTCGCCGAGCGCGTGCGCACCGCGACGTTTCTGCCGTTGGCCGTCGAGTATTCGTTCTGGGAGGAGAAGCGGCCGGAGCTGTTGGTGAACTTCGGCGAGCCGTTTTTGATCACGGACTCGGCGAGCGTGCGGCTGCGCGCGGACGCGCCCGCGCTGCTGTTCGAGAGCCGGCTGCGCGCGGCGCAGGAGGAACTGGCCGAGGCGGTCATCCGCCGGGACGCCGCCATGTTCCGCGTGCTGGAGCGTTCGCGCGGCGGCGTGGGCGGTGTTTATGATTGGTGGCGGCGCGCGAGAGCCGCGTGCCGTGGAGAAAAATTTCAACCGGAGCATGGGTTGAAATGAAAACGGTGCGGCGAGAAATGGTGAAGCTGTCGGTGAATTGGGCTGGCCCGGTTCGTTTCAAGCCCGCCCTCACCCCGGCCCTCTCCCCCGGGGAGAGGGAGAACGGCATTCAGCCTCACTGCTATCCAGCGCGTCCGGTTCGACGAACGCTGCCTGACTTTCAAGAGGGCCGGGGTGAGGGCGGACCTCGCCAGAACAAATCGAACAGCGCCACCCGCCGACACGGCCTCCAAAAAGCGGTGCTAAAGCGACCGCACTCCAAACGCTTCGCGCATGACGAAGCGCTTGGTATTACGCGCCTGCGTTTGGAGTGCGGTCGATTTAGCGCCGCTTTCAGAACCGCGACGATCAACGGACGCGTCGGAGGAGCACGATGATTCTCCTCGCCTCACTCTGCCTGCTCTGCGCGCTGATCCCTTGCGCGCTGTTTCTCTTCAATCTTCTGAGCTACCGCGCGCCCGCCACGCCACGGGCCGGTCAAAAATTACCACGCGTGTCCGTGCTCATCCCCGCGCGCAACGAGGAGGCAAACATTCCCGCCGCACTGGACTCGGTGCTCGCGAACCGTGGCGTGGAGTTTGAAGTGGTTGTGCTCGACGATCACTCGAAGGACCGCACGGCGGAACTCGTGCGGAATTTTGCGGCGCAGGATTCGCGCGTCCGGCTGGAGACGGCCCCGCCGTTGCCGCAGGGTTGGTGCGGCAAGCAGCACTCATGCGCTGCCCTGGCCGGACGCGCCTCCGCGCCGCTGCTCGTATTCATGGACGCCGACGTGCGCGTCGCGCCGGACGCGCTGGCCCGCATGGCGAACTTCATCGTCGAGCGCGACGTGGCGCTGGCGAGCGGCGTGCCGCGCCAGGAACTCGGCACCGCGTGGGAAAAAATTCTGCTCCCGCTGATCCATTTCGTGCTGCTCGGCTTTCTGCCCGTGGCCTGGATGCGGCGCACGTTGCATCCGGCGTTCGCCGCCGGGTGCGGCCAGCTTTTCATCGCGCGCGCCGAGGACTATCGCGCGTGCGGCGGGCACGGCGCGATTCGCGCATCGCTGCATGATGGCCTCCAACTGCCGCGCGCCTTTCGCCGGCACGGCTGCAAGACGGATTTGTTCGACGCCACGCTGCTCGCCTCCTGCCGGATGTACCAGAGCGCGGCGGAAGTATTCGCGGGCTTGGGCAAAAACGCGGTGGAAGGACTCGCCGCGCCGAACCGCATCGTTCCGTTCACGGTGCTGCTCGGTCTCGGGCAAGTGCTGCCGTTCGTGCTGATGGCGATTCCCAGTGTGCCGCCCGCCGCCCGAATGCTCGCGGGTCTGGCCGCGCTGCTGGCGTGGCTGCCAAGATTTCTGGCGTGCCGACGATTTGGGCTTTCGCTGACCGGCGCGTTTCTGCATCCATGCGGCGTGATGATCTTGCTGGCGATTCAATGGCAGGCGCTCTTCCGCCACTGGCGCGGGCGTCCGGCGGAGTGGCGCGGGCGCAGTTATGTCAAACCCGCCGCGCTGCTGCTGGCGCTGGCCGTCGCGGGGTTTTCAGCAGAGCAGGGGACGAATGCCCCCGTGAGCATTGCGGATTTCACGCTCACCGATCAGCACGGGGTCACCAATCACTTCACCACGCCGCGCACGAACCTGAGCTTCATCGTGGTGGCGGATCACAAAGGCTCCGACCAGTTGGAGAAATGGATTCAGTTCGTGCATGACCGGCATGTCGGCGCCCTGGCGATCATCGGCGTGGCCGACGTGGCCAAAGTTCCCGCGCCGCTCCGCCCGCTGGTGCGCCGGGCGTTCGTGAAGGATGTGAAACACCCGGTGCTGCTCGACTGGTCGGGCGCGGTGGTGAAGCTGTTCCAGCCCCGCCCGAACATGGCGAACATTTATCTGGTCCAAACGAACGGCGTCGTGGCGGCGCATTGGGCGGGCGCGGCCAGCCCAGCCCGGCTCGAAGAAGTGACCCAAGCCATCCGCGCGGCGTCACCGTGAAGCTTTCGGGTGGCCGGACGAGGGAGGCCGCCCGGCGCGCGGGCTTTCCAGCCCGCAGCCTTGTGAAACGAAGAGCGGTAGCCGCAAGTTCTTACGCCCTCGCCCGGCGAACATGGCTGCGGGCTGGAAAGCTCGCGCGCCGTCGCCTCATCACCGTGCTTGCAGCCTCCGCAGGGGTTCAACAATCTCCGGCCATGAAAACCACCGCCCTGCTGATCCTGGCCCTGTCGTCATGGCTCGCGAGTGCGGCCGACGTGCCGGTGCAAGACGGCCTGCTCCTCCACCTCGACGCGGCGAATCAAAACGCGCTCCGCAAAGCCGCCGAACTGCCGCCGGTGTCGGACGGCCGCCCGCTCGACCGCTGGCTTGATTCCTCCGCACGCACGCTCCTCGCCACGCAACCGCTGGCCGCGAGCCGGCCCGTCTTCCGCGCGGATGGCGCCGAGGCGTTCGTGCGCTTCGACGGCAAGGATGATTCCCTCGCGCTCTCGGTTGGAAAGAAGCGCGTGAGGGAACTGACGGTCTTCATGCTCGCCGCGCCGCGCGCAAATCGCGGCTCGTTCGTCGGAATGTTCGGCAGCGCGGTCGCGGGGCAGAATGATTTCAACAGCGGGATCAATCTTGATCTCGGCCCGGCGGCGACGAAGGAACTGAGCGTGTTGAATGTCGAGTCGGCGGGCAGCCCCGGTTTTAAGAACTTCATCCAGCCCGGAAAAAATCTCGCGGCGCATCTGCCCTTCGAGGGCTTTCACGTTTTCACCCTGCGCTCGAAAGCGGGCGCGAGAGGCAGCGAATTGTTCCTCGACGGAATTAAACTTGGCGACCGTGAGCGCAAAGAATCCAGCCTCGGCCTCGACGAGATGGTCATTGGCGCGCGGCTCTACTCGAACGATCCGGCGGAGCCGCCCTTCGTGCAGGGTTCCTTCGACGGCGATCTCGCGGCGGTGCTGGTCTATGAGCGCGCGCTGAACGACGGCGAGCGCAAGTCGGTCGAGGAATCCTTGTTCGCGCGCACGGCGGCTTTGAACGCGCTCGCGTCCGGCAGCCGCGGCCACGCGCTGGAAACAATGAAGGACGCGCCGGTGGTGCAGATGTTCGCGCCGGGCTTCGCGGTGGAAGAACTGCCGTTGAAAATGCGAAACCTCACCGGCGTGCGCTACCGCCATGATGGCGTGCTCGTCGCGCTGGGTTACGACGGGCGCATTCATCTCGTCACGGATTCCGACGGCGACGGGCGCGAGGACCGGTCCACGGTGTTCTGGGACAAGTCCTCGTTGCGCGGGCCGATTGGCCTGGCCTTGCTGCCCAAGAATGATCCGCGCGGCGAAGGCGTGTTCGTCGCGAGCAAGGGGAAGGTTTCGCTCATTTTGGACAAGGATCGCGACGGTGTGGCGGATGAAGAAATCATCGTGGCGAAAGGCTGGAAGGAAATCGCACAGAGCGTGGACGCCATCGGTCTCGCCGTGGATCCGAAGGACGGCTCGATCTACTTCGGACTCGGCACGGCGAACTACGCCAATGGCTACCTCGTCGATGCGGCCACGGGAAAAGCAGGCTACGAAATCACCACCGAGCACGGGACGATTCAGCGCGTGTCGGCGGACTTCTCGAAGCGCGAGACGTTTTGCACCGGCACGCGGTTCACCTGTGCGCTCGCGTTCAACCGGCTCGGCGATTTGTTCGCGTCGGAACAGGAAGGCGCGACGTGGCTGCCGAATGGCAACCCGTTCGATGAGTTGCTGCACATCCAGCCGGGGCTGCATTACGGCTTCCCGCCACGGCATCCGAAGCATCTGCCGCAGGTGATGGATGAGCCTTCGACCTTTGACTACGGCCCGCAGCATCAGAGCACGGTGGGCATGATCTTCAACGAGGGCGTGAACGGCGGACCGTGTTGGGGGCCGACGAACTGGGCGGGCGACGCGCTGCTCTGCGGCGAATCACGCGGCAAACTGTATCGCACCAAGCTCGTGAAAACTCCGGCGGGCTACGTCGCGCAGAATCATCTCATCGCCAGCCTCACGATGTTGCTCGTGGACGCGTGCGTGACGCCAAAGGGCGACTTGTTGCTGGCCTGTCACAGCGGCCCGCCTGACTGGGGTACCGGCCCGGCGGGTGAGGGGAAAATTTTCCGCGTGCGTCACGTCGCGAAGGAAACACCGCAGCCCGTGCTGGCGTGGGCGGCGGCACCGGATGAATTCCGCATCGCGTTCGATCAGCCGCTGAAAGACTCCGACTGGGCGGGCGCACGCGAAAAGACGCGCATCGAAGCCGGACGCTACGTGAGTGCGGGTGACCGTTTTGAAACCATCCGCCCCGGCTACCAGATCGTGCGTGATCAGATGGCCGCGCCACGCCGCTGGGTCGAGGTGCAAAGCCTCGCGCTCAGTGCGGATCGTCGGACCATGGTGCTGCGTGTGCCGCGCCAGACGGAGGCCGTGGGCTACGCCATCACGCTGCCCGTGCCCGCGTCGTGGCGGACGGACAGCGCCATCGCGCAGAAGCCGGAGATGGATCTCGCGCTCACGCTGAACGGCCTTCAGGCCACGCTCAAATACAGCGGTCAATCCCCGCGCGTCGTGCTGCCCCATCCATCGCTGGTGGTCTCGGCGCAGTTCACCGCCGGCTCCGCCGACCACGAAGATTTCCTGCGGCAGGTGGTCAGCGCTTCCGCCGACCGCCGCATGGTCAACCTGGCGGGGAACATCAATCTGGCGAACATTTTTGTCCCCGTCGTTCAGCCCGGTTCCAAGCTCGATTATGATGTGAGCGCGGACACGTTCGCCCATCGCACCATGAGCGTCCGGCAGGATTTCTCCACCACACAACAGCGGGAGGTCGCGCTGAAACCCAACGACAAATCAACGACCGCTCCGCTACAACTCACCCTTTCTGGCCGGCTCGCCATGGGAGGCGACGGCCTGACCTTCGCGCTGGATGACAAGGTGCGGCCCATCGCGCTCGCGCGTCTCTCCGTGCCGTGGGCTTCAGCCACGGCGGAGAAAAAACCTGACGCGGACCTCACGCGCACGGATGTGAAAGGCAACTGGCTGCACGGACGCCGCGTGTTCTTTGCCGACGGCGGTTGTGCGACGTGCCACACGATTCGCGGCGAGGGCATCGCGTTCGGGCCGGACTTGTCCAACCTCGTGCACCGCGACCGTGAGTCGGTGATTCACGACATCACGAAACCTTCCGCCACCATCAATCCCGACATGACGGGCAGCCTCGTGAAGTTCAAGGACGGGCCGGAAATGGCCGGCATCATCCGCACGCTGAACGCGGAGAAGATCGTGCTCGGCCTGCCGGCGAACGCCCAATACGAACGCCCACGCGGCGACGTGGTGAAGATGGAACCGATGAAGGAATCGCTCATGCCCGAAACGCTGGCGGCGAATCTGACCCCGGAACAGATGGAAGACTTGCTGACCTTCCTGCTCACGAATCCGCTGGAGCCGGCGCGCATCACGCGACTCGATCCGCCGATGCCGCCGGCGCGCACGCGCGAGGAGTTGGTTGGTTTTGTGCCGTCGGCCTCGACCGTGCCGGACACGACGAAGCCGCTGCGGATTCTGCTCTGCATTGATGAGAAGGATCACGGCCTGGACGAGCACGATTATCCGGTGTGGCAGCAACGCTGGTCGAAGCTGCTCGCGCTCGCGGACAACGTGACCGTGACAACCGCGAAAGTTTTTCCCACGCGCGAGCAACTCGCTGCGACGGACGTGACAATTTTCAACTCGCGCAACTCCGGCTGGAACGCGGAACGCGCGAAACTGCTCGACGAGTATCAGCAGCGCGGCGGTGGCGTGGTCCTGCTGCACTGGTCCATGGCCGGCGGCGATGATGCGCCGGGTTTTGCCGGACGGGTCGGCATCGCCACGGGCGCAGG
>JANOAY010000880.1:0-4530 GCA_031411375.1 Pedosphaera sp.
CCCAGGTCGCCGTGTTCCGCGCCACCATTCCACTGGGCGCGACGGTAACGAACCTGCCCGTCGCCAAAAACTTCATCGATGAACTTGTGTTCAACAAATTGAAGACCATCGGCATGCCGCCCTCTGAACTAGCCGATGACGCCACGTTCCTGCGCCGCGTGACAGTCGATGTCTCGGGCCGCCTGCCCAGCGCCGAAGAGACGAAACAGTTCCTCGCCGACCCGCGCGCGGACAAACGCCAACGCCGGTTGGAGCAGTTGCTGGCAAGTTCCGATTACGCCGATCACTTCGCCAACAAATGGACCGCGCTCTTGCGCAACAAACGCGCTGACCCCAAACAAAATCGCATGACCTACGCCTTCCACGCCTGGGTGCGCGACAGCCTGTTGGAGAACAAACCCTACAACGAACTTGTCCGCGATCTGCTGACGGCTTCCGGCGATGTCGCGCAGAATCCGCCCGTCGCGTGGTTCCGCCAGGCGCGGGAGACTACGACGCAGCTTGAAGACACGGCGCAGGTTTTTCTCGGCCAGCGGCTCAAGTGCGCGGAGTGTCATCATCATCCTTACGAGCGCTGGAGCCAGCAGGACTATTACAGCTTCGCGGCGTTTTTCTCGCAGGTCAGCCGCAAGGCCAGTTCACAACCGGGCGATGAAATTGTATTCGCGAAGCGCACCGTCGCATCGGCGACGAACAAGAAGACCAAGCAATCCGTGAAGCCAGCCGGATTGGGTGCGACGCCCTTGGTGCTCACTGCCGATGATGACGCGCGGCTCGCGCTCACGGACTGGATGACCAGCAGCCAGAACCGGTTCTTCGCGCGTTCGCTCGTGAACCGTTATTGGAGACATTTCTTCAATCGCGGCCTCGTGGAACCGGAGGATGACATGCGCGACACGAACCCGGCCACGAACCCGGAACTGCTGGATGCGCTCGCGAAATCATTCATCGCGAGCGGCTACGACTTGAAGCAACTCGTGCGCGTGATCTGCACTTCGCAGACCTATCAGCTCAGTTCCGTGCCGAACGAGTTCAACAAGATCGACAAGCAGAATTTCTCGCGCTACTACCCGCGCCGGCTCACGGCGGAAGTGCTGCTGGACTCGGTCAACACCGTCATGAAGTCGGAGAGCAAGTTTGACGGACTTCCCGCCGGCACTCACGCGGTGCAACTTCCCGACAACAGCTTCAACGCCAGTTCCTATTTTCTGACGGTCTTCGGCCGTCCCGACATGTCGAGCGCCTGTGAATGCGAACGCTCGCAGGACGCGAGCCTTGCTCAGAGTCTGCATCTGCTGAACGCCAAAGACATCCAGGAGAAACTGGCGCGTGATGACGGCCGTGCCGCTTCGTTAAGCACGGACAGCACCCGAAGCGACGAGGAAAAGCTGGGCGAACTTTATCAGCTGGCCTACTCCCGCCCGCCCTCCGCGCAGGAACTTCAGACGGCGAAAACCCATCTCGCCAAAAAAGTGAGCGCGCAGCCGGACAAGGAAATTGCGGCGAAGCGTCAGGCCTACGAAGACATCGTGTGGGCGCTGCTCAACACGAAGGAGTTTTTGTTCAACCACTGATGATTGCGCGATTGCTCCCGTCACTCTCCTGCGCGGCGTTTTCCATCGCGTTGTTCTTCAGCTCAACGCTGCCGGGCTTCGGCCAACTTCCGTCAGCGCGATTGCTCACCATTACTCCAGCGGGAGCGAAGGCCGGCTCTAGCGTCGAGGTCACCGTGACTGGGCAAGACCTGGTGGGAGCGACGGAGCTTCGTTTTTCTCAGCCCGGGATCTCGGCCACGAACAAGGGGACGAACCTGTTTCAAGTCACCATCGCCAAGCCCGTGCCGCCCGGCATTTACGACGCGATGGTGATTGGCAAATACGGCGCGTCCAATCCACGCGCTTTTGCGGTCGGCGTGCTGCCCGAAACGGCGAAAGCCACAAACAACGGGGACATTCCGCAATCGGTCACACTCGAAACCACGATCAACGGACGCACCGAGGCGAGCATGGTGGACTACTTCAGTTTTCCAGCGAAGAAAGGCCAGCGTGTGCTGGTGCGTTGCGACGCACGCGGGATCGATTCCAAGCTGGAGCCGGTGCTCGCGTTGTTGGACAGCACCGGCCGCGAAGTGAGCCGCAGCCGCACCGGTGGCTTGCTCGACTACGCCGCGCCCGCGGACGGCGATTTCACCGTGCGTCTGCATGACCTGACTTATCGCGGCGGCGCGGAATTTTTCTACCGGCTGTCCGTCGGCACGTTTCCGCATGTCGATTACGTGTTGCCGATCCCCGCTGGCTTGAAGCCAAAGTTCGCCGTGTTCGGACGCAATCTTCCCGGCGGCAAAATTGTGGACGAGAAAGCACGGCCCGCGCTGGAGCGGATCGAAGTGGAGCTTGCGGCCGACGGTCCCGGACTCACCAGACCGCTCGTAACGATGCCGGCGCAAGCGGGACTGGACTTGTTTGATTACCGCGTCCGCAACGAACGCGGCCTGTCCGACGCAGTGCTCCTTCGTTTTCCGACGGAGGCGGTGCTGGCTGAGCAGGAGCCGAACAACACTTCCGCCACGGCCCGGAAAATCACCGTGCCCGGTGAAGTCACAGGACGGTTCTATCCGAAAGGTGATCGCGACTGGTTCAGCTTCGAGGCGAAGAAGGGCGACGTGTACTGGATCGAGGTCATCTCGCAGCGACTGGGTCTGCCGACTGATCCGCTGGTCATCATCCAGCGGGCGGGCACCAATGGTGCGACGGAGGTTCTGGAATTGAACGACTCACCGGCCAATATCGGCGGCGCGGAGTTCAACACCGCGCATCGTGATCCGTCGGGCCGCTGGGAAGTTAAAGAAGATGGGACGTATCTCGTGCAAGTGCGCGACCTCTTCACGCAGCCGCAGCCGAATCCGGCGCTGGTCTATCAACTGGTGATTCGCAAACCGTCGCCGGATTTCCAACTTCTTGCGTGGCCCTCCGCGCCGCTGCCGAAGAAGGATGCTAAGGATCTTCCCGTCACGACGACCGCGCTGCGTCGCGGCGAAACGCTGCCGCTCAAAGTGATCGCGCTGCGGCGAGATGGCTTTGATGGAGCGATTGAACTCGCGGTGGAAAATCTCCCGAAGGGGCTTGCCGCCGCGTCGGGGCGAATCGAATCCGGGAAAAACACCGGATTGATTTTGTTGCACGCGAGTGGCGAGGCCGCTGGTTCGGCGGAACTCGTGACCGTTCGCGGCTCGGCCAGCGTGGGTGGAACCAATCTCACCCGCGAGGCCCGAGCGACGAGCCTGCTGTGGCCTGTCCCCGACACGACGACCGAGCCGGCTTTCTCCCGCGTGGGTGCGAACTGTGTGGTGAGCGTGATGGAGGACGCATTCCCGCTCAGATTGTCGGCGGCGGAGAACAAGACGTGGGCCGCGACGGCCGGCAGCAAAATCAAGATTCCGCTCAAGCTGGAACGCGACGGCGAGTTCACAGCGGCTTGGAAATTGAAACCGGTCGGAGTGGCCGGACTGGAGGCGATGAAGGAATTTGACTTCGATCCGAAGGCCACCAACGCCGTCTGCGAAATAGATCTCGGGCAGCAAAAGCTTGCGGTCGGCACTTACACCTTCGCATTGCAAGGACTGGCCGTGGGCAAGCCGATGGTGCTTGGAAAAAACGGGACGAATGCGCCCGGCAAGGAAGTGACGTTCACTTTGTATTCCGCGCCCATCACCTTGCAGGTCAACCCTGCGCCCAAAGCGGCCACCAACTCTCCTGCGAAATGAAACTCGTTGCCCTGAGCGGAACCGTCGCATTGGCTCTCACATTTTTCTGTTCTGCGGCGGCGGCGGCGGACGCGCCCGCCAAGGCCAAGACCATTCCCATCGCGAAGATCAAACATTCCGGCCCGGTGGACTTCGAGCGCGAGATTCTGCCCATCCTCAACAACAACTGCCTGGCCTGCCACAACCAGACGAAGCCCAAGGGCGGGCTGATTCTGGAAACGCCGCAAACGATTTTGAATGGCGGCGATGCGGGACCGGCGGTGGTGCCGAAGAAACCGGGCCAGAGCTTGTTGCTCAAGGTGGCGGCGCATCAGGATCCAGAACTCATCATGCCGCCGGCGGACAACAAGGTCGCCGCGCTGCCGTTCAAGCCGGAGGAACTCGGACTCCTGCAACTGTGGATCGAGCAGGGCGCCAAAGGCACAGTGCGGGCGAGCGTGCCCGTGGTGTGGCAGCCGATGCCGCCGGGCTTGAGCGCCATTTACGCGACGACGATTACGCGTGATGGACAGTTCGCGGCCTGTGGTCGGGCGAATCAGATTTTTGTCTATCATCTTCCCTCGGGCCAGCTCGCTGCCCGGCTCAACGATCCGCAGTTGCAAAAGACGAACACAACCGGCGCAGCGCATCGCGACTCGGTGAACTCGCTCGCCTTCAGCCCGGACGGTGAGTTGCTCGCGTCCGGCGGCTATCGCGAAGTGAAGTTGTGGCGACGCAAGCGCGCGACGGAAGCGTTCAAGTTTCCTGATGCGGCTGCGATCGCGGCG
>JANOAY010000881.1:0-3886 GCA_031411375.1 Pedosphaera sp.
CGATGCGGCAGGCGAAAATAGGACGGAGGACCTAGGCCGATGGGCCTAGCGCGCTATGTAACGCCGACTTTCCGGTCTCGTGTTCCAACGTCGGGCGCGTTGACGCAGTCCCCATTGGAACGGGAGGTTGGAAAACCTCCCGACCTGCCGACTGGAAAGTCGGCGCTACGCCGCTTGGCGGGCCGACGCATTTCTGGCGGAGCGGCTGCGCCATGAACTCCGGCGGACGCCCGTCACTTCAGCGCCTTGAGCACCACTTCGCCGATGTGGATCGGCGTGGACGGACTCGCGCCGACGGGAACGGTGACCGTGACTCCGCCCGTCGCAATGGGCGACGAACGATATTCTTCCTCGCCGTTTTTGAAGGCCTTGATCACCAGCGCGTATTGGCCGGGCGCCACGCCATCGAGATTCAACGAACCGTCGGGATTCACCGTGCCGGTGTAACGCTTCTGCTGTTTCATCAGCTCTTTCCAAGCGTCGGAGCTGTAGTAAGCGCGGCGTTCCTCGGGCGAGAGACCTTCGGGTAGCAGTGGCTGGTCCTGATTGAGCGAGACCGTCAGGCGATAATCAGAATCGGACGGCGGCGTTTCAAATTTCACCTGCCCTTGCAGCGTCGCGTCGGTGCCGCCCAGCACGATGTCGGTGGTCTGCCCGGCTTGCACCACGACCGGCGTGGTGTGGCTTTGCTGCCATGCGTTGGGCGAAGTTTTGTAGAGGCGCGCGATGGCAAAAGTTCCCGCCGGAACATCCTCGAACGAGAAGAGTCCTTGCGCGTCCGTAGTTTTCCTCATCGTCTCCCAGTCGAAGCGCAGCGCCGTGTTGGGCGCGGTCAGATGCACGTCCTGGCCCGCGCCGGGACGGCTGCCTTGCAACAGGATGCCGTCAATGCGCCCGAAGGCTTGCAGCGTGATGACGCCGGAGGCGCGGACTTCCGCGATGGTCGCGGAGCCGTAGCCCGTGCCGTTCGCGGTCGCGACCAGGCCCGCATCGGGCGGGGAAGAAAATTCAAAACGCCCGGCGGCGTCCGTCCTGATGACCTTGTTGCGCGCACTCGCGTTGACCAGTTGGCCCCGGACGAATTGTATCGAGCGTCCGCTGGCAAACTGCTGGTCCACCAACGCGACTCCGGCTCCGGGCACAGGCCGCCCGCCGGTCGTGACGACGATCCCGGCCAGCGTCGGGCTGGGTTTTAACTTGATGAGAATTTTGACCTCGCCGTTCTCCGCCGCCGGCAGCTTCTGCACCTGCTCGGCGTAACCGACGGCGGTGACTTGCACGCCGTTGACATTCTCCTCGTGGACTTCGAGCGTGAACTCGCCGCGTTCGTTTTTAAATTCCTTGGTCTCCGAAGAATTCGCAGAGAACTGGTCATCGCTATAAACGCGCCCGCTCGCTGCCGTGAAGCGCGTGACCGGCTGGTCCGTTTCCGCGTCCACGACCTGGCCGGTGATTTTCCGGTTGAGTCGCAGCGTCACGACGTTGTCAAAGTTCGGCTCCAACATCACGTCACGCTTTTGCTGGTAGCCGCTCAGGCCCACGTAGAACTGCAAGGTCTGGTTCGGCGCGCTGCACCACGCAAATTTTCCCTCGGCATCCGTCTCGGTCGAAAATTCCATCCGATCCGTCAACGGCTCGGACCTCGCGCCTTGCAGAACAACGCTCGCGCCCTTGATGGGCTGCTGGGCCTCGTCCTGCACCACACCGCGAATGGTGCTGCCCTTCTCCAGCAGGATGACAATTTCCTCCGTCACCGCGCCCACGTCCTGCGTTTTGAAACCGGGCGCGTAGCCGTCCGCCGAAGCCGCGAAATCCACCCGGCCCGTGTCCACGTTCAGCACGGTGAAGCGGCCTTCTGCGTCGGTCCTGGCCTTCCGGCGGTTCTCGGAATACTTGCGCCCGGCCGTCACTTCGGCTCCAGCGACGGGCTGCTGCTGTTCGTTCACGACGCGGCCGCGCGCCGAGAATCCGCGCGTGAGGTGCAACCGGTGCGTCCCGGCTTGCAACGCCGAAATGATGTCGGACCGGCCTCCCATCGAGACGCGCGTCGCAATGAAATTTGTGTGGCTGCCAATGATGAAAATGCGTTCGACCAGTTCCGCCGAGACATGGCCCGCTGACCATCGTCCGTCCGCGCCGGTGGTGTGCGTCTGCGCGGCAAATTCCGCGTCCTCGCCTTGCATCGCCCGGGGGAAGGAGGCGGGCCAGAAGCGGTGGAGCTTCACCGTGGCGTCGGCGACAGGCTTTCCTTCCGGGTCCACGACGGTGCCGCCGACACGAAATGCGCTCCAGAGTTTCACCCGGCAATTCGCCGGCACCTGGTCGCCCGCGCCCAGGTCCCAGTTCATTTTGCGCGCGCCGTATTCGTCCTTGGCGACGATGATTTCCAGCCGCTCAATTTTTTGCGTCGGCCACAGCACGTCGGCCATCCCGTGCGCGCTGGTCGCGAACGCGCGGAGGAGACTGGTCTGGACGGGACGCCGCCGCTCGGCCAGCAACGCGGTGCGAATGAGCGCGCCTTCAATCGGACGGTCGCTGTCATCCACCACGGTGACTTGCAGATGATTCGCGCCTTCCAACGGGTCGTCCGCTTTCTGCGCGGGAGCATCAGCGGGGGCGAGCGGCGCGGATTCCGGTTTGTTGCCTGCGGTTGATACGGTTTCAACCACCGCTTCGACCACGGCTGAATCGGGCGCAGCCGTCGCGGTGCGCTCTTGCTTCTGGCGCATGAGAAACAGCATGGCCCCCACCAGCAGCAGCAACAGCGCGAGCCATCTTGCGGATTTCATAAGTGCGTGGCGGTCAGACTGTGGCGCGGGGGGAAAAGTTCAATCACGGAAAACTAAAGTCCCGGTGGCGGGTTTGGTCGCGCTGCGACCAAACTGGTCCACGTAGGAGACGAGGTGACGAGTCTCTAACTTGGTTTTCCTCAGGACAGATGGAGACTCCTTACGTCGTCACCTACAAGAGAAGCGTGGTCGCGCTGCGACCAAACATAGTGGACAGGCGCCAGCCTAGGCCGAAAGACCTATGGCCGGATGCCTTCGGCTGGCTTTCAATTTCTGGCGGCATGAAACATCGTGCGCGCATGAATCCACGACCAGCCGCCTTCACCGTGGCGTTGCTCGCGTTGCTGCTCGGGACTGTCGTGGCGCACGCGCAGGAGACCGCGCCGATCACGCTGCTCACGAATGCCGGGCAGGTTCTCGCGCTGGGCAATCAACCCGCGCGTCACTCGAACGTGACGGCGCGCGTGCGCGGTCACGTCACCTACGCGCTGCACAACCGGCCGTGGGTTTATTTTCAGGATGGCACGAACGGGCTTATCGCCATCTATCGCGGCGAGGTGCAGAGCTTCACGCCGGGCGCGCTCATCGAAGTGGAAGGCACCGTGGCCGCCGGGCAGATCGCGCCGCTTGTTCACGCCGCGCGGCTGACGGTGCTGGGGCCGGGAACATTGCCGGAAGCGGTCGCCGCCGATCCCGCGCGCCTGAACGCGGGCGAACATTACGCGCGCCTCGTCTCGGTGCGCGGGCGCGTGCGGGACATGATGATCAGTTGGGGCAACTTCTCCCTGCGCCTGCACGACGGCACGAATTCCTTCACGGCCCAGATGCGCGCGCCCAAAGATTTTCACCTCCCCACGCACTGGTTGGACGCGGAGATCGAAGTGCGCGGCATGTGCTGGACGGCGGTGGATTCGCGCGGCCAGCCCTACGGCTTCACGGACTACGCGGCGAACACAAATCAAATCACGTTTCTCAGTCCCGGCTCGGCGGATGTTTTCGAGCGCGTGCCGCGACTACTGCCGGAACACAATGAACTCCACACGCCGCCCGGCGCGCGCGCGCGGACGACGGGCGTGGTCACGTATTTTTCCGGCGAG
>JANOAY010000882.1:0-2544 GCA_031411375.1 Pedosphaera sp.
GCCGACGCGGCCGCCTGACGCCCGAGTGGGTGAAGGAAATCGTGGGCGACGACGCGGCGAACACCGTCTTCTACGCCTGCGGCCCGAATGCACTCGTCGATGCTGCCGAACATCTCGTGCTGCACGATCTCGCGCTGCCCAAGGAGCAGCTCAAGCTGGAGAAGTGGGGTTGAGTTCAAGCCCGATTAAATAATCTCATTTGCCTCCGCATCGCCGCTGCTGAATTGTCCGCGCATGTCACTCCAACGCACTCCGCTCTTTGCCGCGCACCAGAAGCTCGGCGGCAAGCTCATTGAATTCGGCGGCTGGGAAATGCCCGTGCAGTATTCCAGCATCACCGACGAGCATCTCTGCGTGCGGAAGGCCGCGGGCATTTTCGACATCTCGCACATGGGCGAGATTTGCATCAGCGGCCCGAGCGCGGAAAAATTTCTCAACCACACGCTCACCAACAACATCAGCAAGCTCGCCGTCGGCCAGGGGCAATACACCCTCATGTGCAACGAGCGCGGCGGCGTGGTGGACGACCTCTACGCCTACCGACTCGCGACCGAGGAATTTCTCCTCATCGTCAACGCCTCGCGCATTGACGCCGACTGGGACTGGCTTCAGGACCAATACGAGAGCGGCGCGGTGAGCGGCGAAATTCGTCTCCGCAATTGCTCGGAAGAGTTCGGCGCGATTGCCATCCAAGGCCCGCGCGTCGTCGAGTTCATCAACGAGATTGTGCCGGGCGGCTCGATCAGCGGCACGTTCGTGGCGAAGGCGACGGACTTGAAGAAGAACGAACTCGGCGCGTTCATGTTCGAGGCGGCGTCCGTGTACGTGTGCCGCACCGGCTACACGGGCGAGGACGGATTTGAAATCGTCGCCCCGGCGGAAATCATCGAAGCCGTCTGGACCCGCGCGCTCGCCGTCGGCCACATCGGCTGCCTGCAACCCGCCGGACTCGGCGCGCGCGATACTTTGCGCACGGAAGTCTGTTACCCGCTCTACGGCCACGAACTCGACGAGAACACCACGCCCGTCGAGGCCGGCGTCGGCTTCTTCGTCGCGCTCGACAAGGGTGATTTCATCGGGCGCGGCGTGCTTGCCGATCAGAAGGCCAATGGCACGAAGAAGAAACTCGCCGCGTTCAAGATGACCGAGAAATCCGCGCCACCACGCCCGAATTATCCGATCTGGGCCAACGGCGCCAAAGTCGGCGAGGCCGTGAGCGGCACGCAAAGCCCGTCACTCAACCTCGGCATCGGCCTAGGCTACGTCCCGCCTGCGCTCGCAAAGGCAGGAACGAAAATCGAGATCGAAATTCGCGGGAAACTGTTCGCGGCGGAAGTGGTGGCCAAGCCGATTTACCGACGGGCCTGATCGGCGAGCAGCTTTTGCGCGAGGCGATAGCCACGCCGGTCTTCATTGCGGCTCAATTCCCGGAACAGGTTCGCTACCCGCAGCCGCGCCGTCCGGCAAAAGTAATCTCCCAGCGAGACACTCGATTCATCCGCTAGCGAAGACGCCCGCGCGCAAGTTGCCGTCATGGCGAACAGTTCCCCCGCAATATCTACGAAGCGGCCGAGCAGCAGTTGCTCACGCTCCAGCTTCGGCCCGAACCGCGCCATTGCCTGGAACAGACGGCGAGCAAGCTTGCGGCTGCTCCGTTGGACGAAACGCAAGTGACGAGCAAGCGCCGCCCCAACCTCGGACCTTGGACCTTGGACCTTGGACAACTTCGGAACGAACAGCCCCGGATACCACCGCGCATAAAACATCCCCGCCTTCATCGCCGCGACGAGCCGCGTCTTCACCGGCAGCTTCGTGTTGAAGATCGCGCCTGCGACTTTCAAATGCGGATCGAGTGCTTCGCGCGCGATGAAGAGGCGCATGATTTCGCTGGAGCCTTCAAAGATGGTGTTGATGCGGCAGTCGCGCATGAAGCGCTCGACCGGCTCCGCTTCCTCACCGCGCGCCCGGAGCGAATCCGCCGTCTCGTAGCACCCGCCGCGAATCTGCATGGTGTCGTTCACGATGCGCCAGGCGGTTTCCGTGCCCCAGAGTTTGCCCAGCGCGGCTTCGAGCCGCACGTCGGCATGTTTGTCTTGGTCCACCAGGCTCGCGGCGTAAAGCGTCATGGACTCCATAGCGAAGGTGTCCGCCGCCATGCGCGCCAGCTTATCGGCGATGAAAGCGTGCTTGCCGATGGGCGTGCCCCATTGCTCGCGCTTCGCCGCCCAGCGCGTGGAGATGTCGAGGCAACGCTTCGCCAGGCCAACACACGCGGCGGGCAGCGTGAGGCGTCCGGTGTTCAACGTCGTGAGAGCGACGCGCAATCCCTTGCCTTCTCCGAGCAGAATGTTCTCGCGCGGCACGCGCACGTTCGTGAATCGAATCACGCCATTGTAGAGCGCGCGCAATCCCATGAAGCGGCAGCGCCGCACCACTTCCACGCCGGGCGAATCCATCCCCACAATGAACGCCGTGACTTGATCCTTGCTCTCACCGTTCACGACCTTTGGCGGCGTCTTGGCCATGACCACGATCACTCCGGCG
>JANOAY010000883.1:0-8702 GCA_031411375.1 Pedosphaera sp.
AGGGCCAAACGAGATGGTAGTGAGTCGAAGGTTTGGCCTGAGGACGAATTGGCAAACAAGATACTGCGCCGCACTTTGGGAATGGTGAAGTCCACACCGTCGTCCACAATGAGATTGTCATTGAAGGCGATTCGGTCCGAATTTGACTTCAATACCGTCGGCGGTCCGACGCCGCTAAGGGTGAAGATTACGACGATGTTGGAGTACGCCTGCAACACGTCATTGAACGCCTGCAATCCGACGCCGCTTTTGGGCACCGGGATGTCACGCCAGATGTCCAACCCAATGACCGCTGGTTGGTCGGCTTCGAGAATGCGCAACAACTCCGCGAGCTTGACGTCATAAATCGGCCAGTCGAGTGACGGATCATGAATGTCTGACTCGGTCATCTCCACGAGTACGATTTTCGTGGAATCGATTGGCGGCTGATGCCGAATAAAAAAATCGTACGCTTGAAATTCCAGTGATTGCAGCAAACCCAGATACCGGACCAGGAGTACGCCGCCGAAAACCAAAAGCACGATGAACACACAAGCCGTGCGTGGCGGCAGCTTCCACTTCCCTTTGAACAATCCTAGTGTGGCAGGCTTGCCGGCACTCATGCGCTTAGAGCCAGTTCCCAATGATGAGATACGGCGACCAATAGCACGGGTGACGATACCGGCGGTCGTTGAGGAGTTTGATTTGCGCGGCCTGCACCGCCCGGGCTTTCGAGACCGAAGGTGACTGGCGCAACTGGCTGTACACTTCGGTGATGAGCGCCGAGGTGGACTGGTCGTTCACGAACCACAAGCTCGCCAGCGCGCTGCGCGCACCGGCCTTCACCGCCACACCGGCCAGTCCGAGCGCGGCCCGGTCATCGCCCGCCGCCGTCTGGCAGGCGCTCAAGACCAGCAACTCCACGGGCTGACCACGGTATTGGCTGGGGCGGATGAGTGATTCGAGATCATTCAGGGTCAGCTTGCTGTCGTAGGTCAGGACGAACGTGTTGCGCACGTCGCGGTTGAATTTGCCGTGCGAGGCGATGTGAACAATCGAGTATTGCTCGTCGGTCATTTTGCGCTGGAGCTGCGGGAGCGTGAAGTTCTCGTTCAGCAGCGTCGTGCTTTTGGAGTTCGGATCGATGCTGCGCAATTCGTTGGTGACGAAATCCAAGGGCGCGAAATTTTGCACCGCTTTGGAAAGGCCGTTCAGCAGCAAACGCGTCTTCCCATGTTCGAGCGTCTGCGGAGCGACCAGCGAAAGCCCCGGCACCACGGCCACCGCCAAATCCTCAATCAGAAATTTCTCACCATCGTGGAGCGCGGCGAAAGGGACGGTGCGGAGCGCGCCGTCGGGAACGAACACGAGCGTGTTGATCTGCTTTTCGGTGAGCAGTCCGCGAATCGGCCGGATGAGCCAGTTGTAGAGTTGCTGCGCCTGCGCGAGGTAGCCGTAGGTGGTGCGCGTCTCCAGATTGTGGCGGAAGTCTCTCACCTCGGCGGTCAGCGCGTCAGCACCCACTTCCGCCGTGAATCGTTTTAGTCCCGAAGTCAGGCCGACCAGGATTTCCGTACGGTTGGGCAGCGGAATCAAATAAACGACCGCTGAATGTTCATCCACGGATTCCACCGCGCGCGTCCGCAACCGCTGGACGTCCACGCACTCGTCGCAGAAGTAATCCTCCAGCTCGACGGCTTTGAGCAGTTCGACAGTGTCGCGTGCTTCGCGCAGAAGCTCCTGCTCGCGCTTCGGATCAGTCGTGGCCTTCGCCTGCTGCAAGAGCAAGTCGGCGAGTTCGGAAAAAAGCGGCCCCTCGGATTCGCGGAATGACAAGCGCGCCGTGGAGTTGCCGTAGCCGAGCGAGACATCGGCGCGGATCGGTTGCAGCGTTTGCACGGCGAGGCGGTAGGCCGCGAGCGCCGGTTCCGTCTCGCCCCGCAGTTTCTGCAAACGACCAATCTGCCACTCCCAGCGATACAATGCCTCCGGCATCTGCGCCTGTTGCGCCGCGAACGCCGCGCGGCGAGTGAGGGTCAGCGCGGCTTCGAGTTGTTTGTCCTGCTCGTAGAGCTGTCCCATGTAGCCGAGCGCATAGGTTTCAATGGAGCGGCTTTCAATCTTCCCCGCGATCTCCAGCGCTTGCTGAAAGGATTGGTTGGCCCGGAGCAGCAGACGACGGGATGCGTCGGTGTCAGTGAGTTTGATTTGGCGGTCGGTCTGTCCGGCGGTGAGCAACAGAAACGCCTTCGAGTGGGAAGTGTCCAAAGCGGCGATGACTGGCAGCGCTTGCGTGTTCAACTCATCGGCTTTGGAAAAAGCTCCGGCGCGCACGGCGGTCGCGGCGGCATTGCACAAAGCCTGGGCGGTCAGCCCTGTGTTACCGGATTGTCGGGCCAGCGCGATACATTCGTCATAAGCCTTCAGCGCCTCGGGGAATTTCTGTTCCGTCGCGGACAAATTGCCCATGTCATTCAGAATGGCCGCCGTCAGCCGCAGGTCTTTATCAGCCCTCGCTGTTTCCAAAGCCTCACGGAGCAACGGCGCGGCCCGCTCCGTCTCCAGCGTCAGAATCAAACCCGCGCCCAGTTTGCTTTTGACCAGAGCGACGCGCGAACGGTCCCCTGCTCTTTCCGCGCGCGCCAGCGTGTCCTGCAAAATCTGCACCGCACGCCGTTGCTGGCCGAGCGACTGCAAGGCGCTGGCGAGCGAGAGCGACGCTTGAATCTCGGCGTTGGTGTGGCCCTGGCTGCGGAAGGAGTCCACCGCCTTTTGCCAATGAGCGGCAGCTTGGCTGAAGGCACCTTTTTGAAACGCACGCTGGCCTTGCTCAACGAGGTCTTGGGGATTCGCGACCGCCGCGATGGCCATGCCGAGCCACGCCAGCAGCAGCAACAGGCTTCGGGCGGATGCGGCTCGCGAGCGGAAGGACGCAATCATTGCGGTGTTATTGCTCAGTCGTGTTTTCAAGTAAAGCCTTGCTCTGGCGCGGTGGAAACAGCCTCACGACCACCACGATTCGTTCCACTGTTTCCTGTCAGCGCTTGAGTGGATGCACGCGCACGCTCGTGGCGTTCCGCGCAAATCATCCCGCGATCAGTAATCAAAAACGCTGAACTCCTGGTTCCGCTTCTTGAGATTTCGCGACAGGCCCACCGCAAAATTTCGCATCATGACCTGGATGAGGTGGGGATGGCTTTCGCCCAGTCGCTTGAAGTCGGCAATAGTCAACACGTCGCACTCGACCTCGGTGTCGGCCGTCACCGTCGCCGAGCGGGGCGATTCATCCAGCAGCGCCATTTCCCCAAAGACCATGCCGGGCGAAAATGTCCCCAGCCGTTTGATGGAACCGTTGGCCCGGTTGAGCGTGGCGCTGGCGCAGCCTCGGTTCAGGAAATAGAGCTCTCCGGCCTGCGCGCCGAACGGGATGATGACTTCGCCCGGCTGGAACTTGCGCCGCTGAAGGCAGGCCTGCACGGCGGCGATTTCCTCGGGGCTGAGTCCGGCGAGCAATTGATACTCGCCCGTTTTGACCATGCGCTCGGTGGCGGTGCCGCCCAGTTCCTGGGCCAGCAAACGGTTCTCGCACCATTCGAGCGCGGAGTCGTTGTCGTCAAAACTTCGGAACAGTTTTTCAAACTGATCCTTCATCTTCAAACGCATGAAGCGGCGCAGTTGGGTCGTGTGCGCCGTGTTGGTGAAGACCAGTTGGATGCCCTGCTCGTGAACTTTGAGGAGCAGCTGGTGGAATAACCGGCTCGCGCTTTCGTTCGCGGAGAGCACATGTTTGAAATCGAGGATGACCACGCTCAGGCCGGTGAGCGAGTGCATCACATCATGCACGACGACCTCGGCGGTGGAGAGCGCGAGATTGCCCTGAAGCTGGATGACCTGAATACTGCTGCCGCGCGCGCGCAGAAGTTCCGCCTCCTCGGGCGTGCGCACCCGGTTGGAGTTGATTTGCGCCGCCGTGAACTTGAGCCGGACGACGGACTTGCTGGTGTGCGGCGTGTTGAACAGGTGCAGATCGAAGTGACGTGAAAGGTCGTCGCACACCTGGAGACCGCGCACGCTGTTGAAGTGATTGTCGAGCAGCGGTGAGAACACGCCAATGCCCAACTGGCCCGGCAGCACCGCGATGACGCCACCGGCCACGCCGCTCTTGGCGGGCATGCCGACGCGATACAGCCATTCGCCCGCGTAGTCATACATGCCGCACGAACCCATGACGCCGAGCACGCTCTCGACGTATTCGCCCCGGATGGCCTGTTTGCCGGTGACGGGATTGAGGCCGTGATTCGCCAGCGTGGCCGCCATGATCGCCAGATGGCGGCAATTGACGGAGATAGAGCACTGCTTGAAATACAAGTCCACCACGGGATCAGGCGGCTCGGTGAGAATGTCGAAATTGCGCAACATGTGCCCGATGGCGCGGTTGCGATGGCCGGTCGCGTTTTCCGATCGATAAACGGACTCATCAATCGCCACGTCTTCACCGACGTAGAGCGAGAACATTTCCAGCATCCGCCGCAACCGCGTTTGCGCATCCTTGCCAGCGATCAGTCCGGCGGCGGCGATAGCCCCGGCGTTGATCATCGGATTGCGCGGCCGGCCCGTGCCGGGTTCGAGGCTGATGGCGTTGAAGGCTTCGCCGGTCGGCTCAACGCTGATTTTTTTCATCACCTCCGCGCGGGTGTTGTCCTCCAGCGCGAGTCCATAGACGAACGGCTTCGAGATGGACTGGATGGTGAAGTGCTGCCGCGAGTCGCCCACTTCATAGACGTGGCCCTCGGTCGTGACGAGGCAGATGCCGAACCAGTCCGGGCTGGCCTTGGCGAGTTCAGGAATGTAGGTCGCCACCTGACCGTCGCGCAGCGCGGCGTGCCGGGTGTGAAGTTCCTGAAGGTAATCCTGGATCGGGGAAGTGATCGCGGCGGTGCTTTCGTGACTCATGATTGCTAATACGAATTGGGCATCGGCATTCTGACTTCGGCTCATTGCGCGAGCCGGCGGATGCTGCGTTCTTCCGCCAGAGCGGTCAAATTATTAGCGTGCCTTCCCGCGCTATTAGCCGCGCGAATTCGATCACGGGTTGTTAATCGAAAACAATCACTATGCGCCGCCGCTTCGACACAGCGGCCCTCAGCGCCAGACGAAAGAAGAAGCGAGATCCTTTTGCAGCGCATCGTTGCGCTGGGACATCCGGGTGGCGAGCAGGCGCGCGATGTTGAAAAGAAACCGCGCCGCCAACTGCGAATGGTCGGCCATGAGTTCCTGAAACCGTTCCGACGACAGGCGCAGCAGCCGGGTCGGAGCTTCCGCCACGACGTCCGCCGAACGGGCCGTCTGACTGAGCATCGCGACCTCTCCAAAAAGTTCGCCGGGTTCCATAATCCCCAGGGACGTGTCGTGTCCTCCGACCCGGATGCGCGCCCTGACTTGTCCCGAGAGCACAAGAAACATGGAATCGCTCAAGTCTCCCTTGCGGATGATCACATCGCCTTTCACCGCCGTGACGAGTTCGGAGAAACCCAGCAGGACGGTGAGATCCTCGTTCGAGTACGGAGCGAACCGTTGGAAGCAGCGCAATTCATCCAGCGTGATCTTCGGCTGCTCCGCTTCAGTGGCCGGTGCTGCTTCCGCGATTTCAGCCAACGCATCAAACTCCGCTTTCACGGCCTCAATGTCTCCGGCGGCCACCCAGTCGTTCGCCGTCTCCCAATGAATCCACGTCTCCCGCAGCACCCGCCTTTCGCGAATCCATTGCCCGAGCGTCGCCAGATCAATCGGCCCATAGATGAGATTGTCGGAGGACAAGACTTTGAAGACGGCGGCGGCTGAGTCCGATTGCATTCAGTCCAGCTAATCGGATCTGGAATCGAGTTCAATCAAAATGCCGTGCGTCCGCCAACGAGGAACGGGGAAACGGGCCGCCTCCACACCGGGCGCAAAATCCTTACACCTCCAGCGCCGCGCGCCACACGCGCAAATGTTCCGCGCGATTGCACAACTCATTCTCCGCGTGCCGCCGCGCCGCGCGCGATAGTTTCTTCCGCAAGAGCGCATCCGCCCGCAGGCGCGCGACGTGTTCCCGGTACTCCTCCGGCCCCGCGCAGAGAAAGCCCGCCTTCCCATGCGGCACGAGATTCTCCAGATGATGCCCGCCGCCACGCGGGACCAGCGGCACCGCGCCGGTGAGCATTGCCTCGACGGTCGAGCGTCCCCACGACTCGCGGAAGGTCGGGCCGAGCGAATACACGAACAGGTCGAGCGAATGCAGAAACGCCACTTGCGACTCCGCCGCCTTCGGCAGCAAGTCCCACCGCGCGTCGAAACGATGCCGCGCATACACCTTCGCCAGTTCCTCGCTCCACGCCATGACGCGGAAGCGCGTGGTGGCGGGCCTCGCGCTGCGAGGCCCGGCGCTCGCAGCGCGAGCGCGACCACCTTTCCCCACGTCCAGCGACTCATAAAACTCCGGGAAGTCCGCCGGAAACTTCGCCGGGTCCGGCCGCGACAACCGCCCGATGACCAGCGGCGCGTCCGCAACTCGGGCGCGTTCCGAGAAGGGAAACATCTCCGGCGCGATGTAATTCCCCGTGATGGACCAGGGGATCGTGAGTGGGTCAGTGGGTGGTCGAGGCGACACAGCCGCGCTCCCGGGCTTTGCGCACGCAAATGATTTTTCCTCGCGCCGTGCGGCGGGGGCGGGCTTGAATCGCGTCATGCACATTTCTTTCTGGCGGGGAGCGGCGGCGGCTTTGGTCGCGTGCGTTTTTTTGGGCGCGGCGCAGGCGCAGGAGTTGAAGCGCGTGGAGCAGGCGGAGTTTGGGAAAATGGCGGACGGCGCGGAGGTGAAGTTGATCACGCTGCGGAACGCGAAGGGATTGAGTGCGCAGATCATTTCCTACGGCGCGATCATCAAGGAGCTGCGCGCGCCGGATCGGGACGGGAACTTCACGAACATTCTGCTCACGACGGATTCGCTGGCGAAGTTCCAGCGGTTCGGCGGCGCGGCGGCGGTCATCGGGCGCGTGGCGAACCGGATCGCAGGCGCGCAGTTCGAACTGGAGGGCAAGACTTACAAGCTGACGGCGAACAGCGGGAAGCACACGATTCACGGCGGGCGGAAGGGTTTCGCGCAGTCGGTGTGGACGGTGGAGGCGGTGCCGGCGAAGGCGGGCGAGTCGGCGGTGAAGCTGGTGTATCTGAGCCAGGACGGCGAGGAGGGTTTTCCCGGGAACTTGAAGACGTCGGTGATCTACACGTTGACGGACGGGAACGAGCTGCGCGTGGAGTACGAGGCGGAGACGGATCAGGCGACGATTGTGAACCTGACGAATCACGCCTACTGGAATCTGGCGGGCGGCGGGAGCTGTCTGGACAACGTGCTGTGGATTCCGTCCGCGAGTTACACGCTGGCGGATGCGGATTTAATTCCCACCGGGGAGATTGCGCCGCTCGCAGGGACGCCGATGGATTTCCAGCAGCCGACGCGGATTGGCGAGCGTTTCGCGCAATTGCCTCCAAAGCTGAACGGCTACGATCACAATTATGTTCTGGGCGAAGGCCGGGCGATGAAGATGGCGGCGCGGCTGACGGAACCGAAGAGCGGGCGCGTGCTGGAAGTGCGGACGACACAGCCGGCGGTGCAGCTCTACACGGGGAATCATTTGAAGAACACCGCCGTGTGTCTGGAGACGCAGCATTATCCCGACGCGATTCATCACACGAATTTTCCGTCCATCGTGGTGCGGCCGGGCCAGCCGCTGCGGGAGACGACGTTGTTCACGTTTCTGGCGAAGTAGTCAGGACGTGATGCTGCCGATGTAGCGCTGCGAATGAGGAACTCATGCGGTTGGCGGCTGAGAAGTCCTGGCGCAACGTGCTCGAATGGATCGCGAGCGATTACACGTTCCTCAATGAGCGTCTCGCGCGGCATTGCGGCCTGACAGACTTGAGCATCACCGGCGCGCAGATGCGGCGCGTGATGTTGTCGCCGGATCGCGAACGGGGCGGAATGCTCGCGCACGGAACGGCCCTCGTGGTCCCGAAGGTCATTTCTGGCCGAACACTCTTTTTCCGGTTGCGGAAACAAGCCGGAATTCGTGGGCGCCCGTTCTTGGCCTCAGGCGCGGCGGTCGTTCCAGTCAACCGCCGGCGTCACGCTCCGAGTTCGTGTTCACGCAGTCTGAAATTTGTTGCTCCAGTTCCGCGATCCGGGCGGTAATTTTCTGGCGGTCGGCGCGGTGCTCGTCCATTTCCATCGGCGGGAACATGCTCTCCGCGTAATACGGCAGATGGCCGGAGGTTTTGTACATCTTCTCCCGCGCCAGATGCGGCGTGCGGACGCGGACGTAGCCGGCAGCGAACTCAGTCTCCTTCGCCAGCTTTTCCAGTTCCTCGACGAGCACCGTGCCCTTGGGCAACCACAGCGGCATGCCCGGCCCGACAAATTCGGTGTCAATCGCGAACAGCCCCATCTCCGCGCCGATCTTGCGATGGTCGCGGCGCTTGGCCTCTTCGAGCATCTTGAAATACTCGTCGAGCTGCGTCTTGTTTTTGAACGCGGTCCCGTAGATGCGCTGGAGCTGCGGCCCCTTCTCGTCGCCCTTGTAGTAGGCCGCCGCCACCGTCGTCAGCTTGAAAGCCCCGATGTTGCCCGTCCGCATGACGTGCGGCCCGGCGCAGAGATCGAGGAAGTCGCCGTTCTGGAAATACGA
>JANOAY010000884.1:0-7659 GCA_031411375.1 Pedosphaera sp.
CAATTCACAGAGCCGTGGTGGTGGAATGGCTCGCATGCGAGCCATCCGCCCGCGCAGAGCGGGCGGAACGAAGGGCAGGACGGTGGTGTGGGCAAATTGGGGCGCGCCGCTCTGCGCGGCGCGACGGCTTGCAGCGCGAGCCGTTCCACCTCGCGGACTCTTAAAGCAACGCTTTCAAATCCCCCACCAACGCCGCCACATCCTCCGTCTGCGTGTCCCACGAGCACATGAAGCGGCAGCCGCCCGCGCCAATGAACGTGTAGAACATCCAGCCCTTGGCCCACAGTCCTTCGATGGCCGTGCGCGGGAGTTCGGCGAAGACGCCGTTGGCCTGACGCGGGAAGAGAAGTTTCACGCCGGGGAGTTTTTGCAACTCCGCTTCGAGTTTGGCCGCCATTGCATTCGCGTGCGCGGCGTGATGGAGCCAAACGCCGTCCTTCAACATCCCGACCCACGGTGCGGAGAGGAAACGCATCTTCGACGCAAGCTGCCCCGCCTGCTTGCAGCGGTAATCAAACTCGCGCGCCAGTTCGCGATTGAAGAAGACCACGCACTCGCCCACGGCCATGCCGTTCTTCGTGCCGCCGAAGCAGAGGACATCCACGCCCGCCTGCCAGGTAATCTCCTTCGGCGCGCAGCCGAGCGAGGCCACGGCGTTGGCGAAACGCGCGCCGTCCATGTGCATTCGCAAGCCGAAGGATTTCGCCTTCGACCACACCGCTTTGATTTCGTCGGGCGTGTACACCGTGCCGACTTCGGTCGCTTGCGTGAGGCTGACGGCGCGCGGCTTGGGGAAATGGATGTCGGTGCGCTTCTTTACCATGCGCTCGACGCCGGCAGGATCAATCTTGCCGTTGGTGGCGGGCACGAGCAGTAGCTTGGTGCCGTTGGAAAAAAACTCCGGCGCACCGCACTCGTCCGTTTCCACATGCGCCAGTTCCGAGCAGAGAATGCTGTGATACGACTGGCAGAGCGACGCGAGCGAGAGTGAGTTGGCCGCCGTGCCGTTGAAGGTGAAGAACACTTCGCAATCCGTCTCGAACACGTCGCGCAACAGATTCGCCGCCTGCTCCGTCCATTGATCATCGCCATAGCTGCGCTCGTGATGGGCGTTCGCCTCCTCCATCGCGCGCCAGGCTTCGGGGCAGATGCCGGCATAATTGTCGCTGGCGAACTGGCGGTGGCGGGTGGAACTGCTGCGCGCGAACTGGGCGCGGGTTTGTGATTCAGTGACTGGCTGCATGGCGCGGAGAATTAACGGGCGACCGGTGTGGTGACGAGAAATTCCTGTTGGCGAGCGAGGGGAAAGCAGCGCCCCCGTTGTTTCCAGTTTCAATTGTTTGGAGTCATTTGCACTCTCCGCCTGTGCAGATTGAAATCATCAACATCGGCAGCGAACTGATGCTCGGGCGCGTGCTGAACACGCATCAGCAGTGGCTTTGCCGCCAGCTCACGGACCTCGGTTACACCGTGGCGCGGCAACTCGCCGTCGCGGACGAGAGCGCGCCGGTGCAGGCGGCGATGCGTGAATCGTTGGCGCGCGCGGACCTCATTATCGTCACCGGCGGACTCGGGCCGACGAGCGATGATCTGACGCGAGACTTTATCGCCGGACTTCTGGGTGTGGAACTGGCGGTGAACGATGAAGCCCTCGCGCGCATCTCGCACTTCTTCACGTCGCGCAACCGTCCGATGCCGGAGAGCACGAAAGTTCAGGCGCTCGTCCCGCGTGGTGCGCTGGTGCTGATGAACGCGCACGGCACCGCACCGGGGCTGATCTTGTCGGTGGCCGCAGGAAAATTTCGCGAGCGCGCCACCCAGATTGTGATGCTGCCTGGGCCGCCGCGTGAGTTGCGCCCAATGTTCACGAATCAAGTCGTGCCGTGGCTGCGCGCGACGCTGCCGGTGGAAAGCGAGTTTGTTTGCCGCACGTTGAAGACCACCGGACTCGGCGAATCGCGCGTGGAGGAAAGCATCGCGCCGCAACTTAAACACCTCACCGACGCGGGCTTGGTGCTGGGCTACTGCGCACGCGTCGGCGAAGTGGATGTGCGTTTCGTGATGCAAGGCTGCGGCGCGCAGCAGACCGTGAGCGAGGCCGAGGGCATCACGAGGCGTTTGATCGGCGAACACATTTTCGGCGTGGATGATGATGAACTCGAAGCGAGCGTCGTGCGCTTGCTCACCGAACGGAAGCTCACGCTGGCGCTCGCGGAGTCCTGCACCGGCGGATTCATCGCGCATCGCCTCACGAATGTGCCGGGCGCGTCAGCGGTGCTGTGGGGTGGCGCGGTCAGTTATGCGAACGAGGCGAAGGTGAAAATGCTCGGCGTCGATCCGGCCACGCTCTCGGCCCACGGCGCGGTCAGCGAGGAGACGGCCTGTGAAATGGCCAGCGGAATTTTGAGAGTCAGCGGCGCGGATTTCGCCCTTTCCGTCACCGGCATCGCCGGGCCGGACGGCGGCACCACGGAGAAGCCGGTCGGCACCGTCTTCATCGGCCTCGCCAGCCGCGAGGGCGTGATGGCGAAAAAGTTTCTCAACCGCTTCGACCGGGAGACCTTCAAGTATGTGACCTCACAGCAGGCGCTGGAAATGTTGCGCCGCAGGGTGCTGGATAATTCCAGATGACGAATGACCAATGGTCGCGGCGGCTGCTTCCAGCCATTCGTCATTTGAAATTCACCGCGGAGTTCCTCCTTGCGAGCCGCTTTTCGCGTTTGCTACAAGCGAGACACTTTTATGGCAGCAATCGGACGATTCCAAAAGGGTGACGAGATTTTTCACGCCAAGGTGGTGGACGGGGAACTCTTTCGCGTGCGTGGCGACGTCTTCGGGGCACCGTCCTTCGAGAAGAAACCCACCAAGACCAAAGGTCTCCGCACGCTCGTACCGGTGGTGCCATCGAAGATCATCGCGGTGGGATTGAACTACGCCGATCACGCGCGTGAGTCCGGCAAGCCGCTGCCCAAGGAGCCGCTTTTCTGGTTCAAGGCCACAACCTCGCTCATTCCCGACGGCGCGAAGATTGAAGTGCCTTTTCCCGCGCATCGCACGGACTACGAGGCGGAACTGGCCATCGTGATCGGTCGCAAGGTGCGGAACGTGACGGCCTCGGCGGCGGGGCGCTACATCTTCGGCTACACCACGGCGCAGGACATCAGCGACCGGACGATTCAAAACGCCGAGAGCCAGTGGGCGCGCGCGAAGTCGTTCGACACCTTCACGCCGCTCGGGCCCTACGTGGAGACGAAGCTCGATCCGAGCGATCTTACGATTCAGCTTTTCCAGAACGGCCAGCTCCGCCAGAACTCGAACACGAACCAGCTCATCTTCAGTTGCGCCCAACTCGTCAGCTTCATTTCCACGAACATGACGCTGCTGCCCGGCGACGTGATCGTGACCGGCACGCCGAGCGGCGTGGGGCCGATTCAGAGCGGTGACAAATTGGAAGTCCGAATTCAGGGGCTGGTCCCGCTGGTGAATGCGGTGAAATAAAAACTCCGACTGCCACAGAGGCATCAAGACGCAGGGTTGATTCCGACCCTGCGCCTCAGTGACTCTGTGGCAAAACTATTTTATGCGTTGGTCAAAAGCGTTCATCCCGACACTCAAAGAAACTCCCGCCGAGGCGGAGATCACATCACATAAGCTCCTGCTGCGTGCCGGACTCATCCGCAAACTGGCCGGCGGACTCTACACCTTCCTTCCGCTCGGTTTGCGTGCGCTGCGGAAAGTTGAACGCATCGTGCGCGAGGAAATGGATCGCGCGGGCGCGCTCGAAGTGCTGATGCCCGCGCTCCAGCCGACGGACATCTGGAAGCAATCCGGCCGCTACGAAACTGCGTCCGCCGTGCTCTTCAAAGTGCGCGATCATCAGAAGAAGGAGTGGATCATGAGTCCCACCGCCGAGGAGGTCATCACCACGCTGGCGGCGAGCGACATCAATTCCTACCGCCAGATGCCGGTGAACTTCTACCAGGTGAGCGTGAAATTTCGTGACGAGATTCGCCCGCGCTTCGGTTTGATGCGCGCCAAAGAGTTCATCATGAAGGACGCCTACAGCTTTGACGCGAGTGACGAGGGGGCGATGGCCAGCTACAAGAAGATGTATGACGCCTATGGGCGTATCTTCACGCGCTGCGGTTTGCAAAATTTCCCCGTCGAAGCGGACACTGGCGTCATTGGTGGCAACTACTCGCACGAGTTCATGGTGCCGGCGGACACGGGGGAGAACGACGTGGTGTATTGCGAGAGCGGCCAGTACGCGGCGAATATCGAGAAGGCGGCGAGCTGCGGTTCATTGACGGCGACGCCGACGGAACGAACCGGACAGGCACCGGAAAAATTCGCCACGCCCGGGGTCGTGACCATCGACGCGCTGGCTGCCGTGCCTTTCAGCGTGCCGGGGCATCAACAGATCAAGACGCTGATCTACATGGCTGACAGCAAACTCGTGGTTGTGTTGATGCGCGGCGACGACCAATTGAACGAAGCCAAGCTCGCTGGGAAGCTGGGTGCCACGAATTTCCGTCCGGCTTCTTCGGATGAAATTTTCAATGTCTTTGGTGCTCGCCCCGGCAGTCTCGGTGCGGTCAATAAGGTTCCGCTCTCCGACTTGCGCGTGTTCGCCGACGAGTCTTTGCGCGGCGCGCGCGGCATGACCACGGGCGCGAATGAGGATGGCTTTCACCTGCGCCACGTCGAACTGGAGCGCGACATCCGCGTCGATGTCTGGGCCGATCTGCGCACGGTCAGGGCAGGGGAACTGTGCGTGGCCAGCGGCCTGCCGCTCAAAATCCGCCGCGCCATCGAGGTGGGCCACGTCTTCAAGCTCGGCACGAAATACAGCGAGAAGTTGAACGCCACGTTCCTCGCCGAGGATGGTTCGCGCAAGCCGTCGCACATGGGCTGCTACGGCATCGGCGTCACGCGCACGCTCCAGGCCATCATTGAGCAGTGCAACGACAAGGACGGCATCATTTGGCCGAAGTCCGTCGCGCCCTACACCGTGTGCATCACGCCGCTCGGCGTCGCGCCCGACAGCGAAGTGATGAAACTCGCCGAACAGATTTATGCGGAACTGCTGGCGGCGGGCGTGGACGTGATTCTCGACGACCGCGATGACCGTCCAGGCGTGAAGTTCAAGGACGCGGACTTGATCGGTTTCCCCATTCGCATCGGCATCGGCGAGAAGTCGCTGGCGAACGGCGAAGTGGAATTGAAGCCGCGCGGCGGCGCGCTGACGACGGTGCGGAAAGAAGACGCCGTGGCGAAGGCGCTGGAACTGGCGCGGGCCTGAACGGGGCGCGGACCGCTGAGTCCGCGTGTTTAACCACGGAAGACATGGAAAACACGGAAAACACGGAATGAAGAATTCCGGGTAAACATTCTCGGGTGAGTTTCCCTTTCCGTGTTTTCCCTGTCTTCCGTGGTTAAAAACTTCTGAACAAGCGGACTCGTCGGTTCTCGCACCACTGACTACGCGTCCAGACACGTCCGCACTGTGCGGACGAGCGTCTCGGGTGGATACGGCTTTTGCAGGAAATGGATCGGCTCATCACCCGAGTCGAGCAGGTCCTGGCTGTAGCCCGTGCTATAAATCACTTTCAGCGTCGGCTTGCGCTCTTGCAGTTGCCGCGCCAGTTCGCGTCCGGTCATGCCGCCGGGCAGCACCATGTCCGTGAGCAGCAGATCAATCTCGTGCGCGTGATCTTCCCACACGCTGAACGCCGCCTCGATGCGCTCGGCCTCCAGCACACGGTAGCCCGCGTCGGCCAGAATCATGTGCGCCAGCTCGCGCAGAATCGGTTCGTCCTCGACGAGCAAAATCGTTTCACCTGAGCCGCCGCGGGGTGCGACCGGCGTGGTGTCGTCGGCAATCTTTGGTTCCACAGTTTGCATCGAGGCAGGAAATAAAATTGTGAAGGTGGTGCCGCAGCCCATTTCGCTGGTCACGTCCATGAAACCGCCGTGCTGCTTGACGATGCCGAAGACCGTGGCCAGTCCCAGCCCGGTGCCTTTGCCCACTTCCTTGGTCGTGAAGAACGGCTCGAAGACACGCGCCATCACGTCCGGCGGAATGCCCGACCCCGTGTCGCTCACGCGCAGGCGCACCCAGCGCGCCACGCCGTGCTCGTCCTCGCTCTCCACCGCGTCGGTGGCAATCGTCAGTTGCCCGCCCTGCGGCATCGCATCGCGCGCATTGACCACGAGGTTCAACATGACTTGCTCAATCATCGAGGCGTCGGCCTCAATGGGCGGCGCGTCGGGCGCGTGCTCGGCGACGAGCGCGATGTTCTCGCCGATCAAACGCTCCAGCATCCGGCTCATCGTCGTCATGGTGTCACCCAGAGAGATGACGCTGCGTTGCAAGACTTGGCGCCGGCTGAAGGTGAGCAACTGTTTCGTCAAACTCGCTGCGCGTTCCGTGGTCGTGAACAGTTGATCGAGCATCACGCCCTGATCCTGCGACGCGCTCAGGCCGAGCCGCCGCACCAGCCCCTGCATGATGGTGAGAATGTTGTTGAAGTCATGCGCCACGCCCGCCGCGAGCTGGCCGAGCGCCTCCATCTTTTGCGACTGGCGCAACTGCGCTTCGAGGCTCAGGCGCTCGGTCACGTCCTCGCCATAGGCATGGACACGCAGGACGCCGGACACGGGAAAAAACGACCACGAGAGCGTGCGCCCGGACACGGCCACCTTTTCGTCCAGCAGGTTCAAGCCGTTTTCGAGGCAGTGCCGCACGAGGTCGGCGATGTTGGGCGGCAGCAGTTCGCCGGGCAGCGTTTTGTGCAGTCCCCCGGTCACGATGCGCGCGGCGTCGTTGCAATAAACCACCTCGCCCAGCGCATCCAGTTCCACGACCGGATTGGGATTGTGCTCGACGAAGGCGGCGAGATGTTCTCGCGCCGTCTCGTTCTGCCGCCGGGCGTGCGCCGAGCTGATGACGTTGGCGACGGACTGGAGAAAGTGAAAATCATCCTCGACGAAGGTGCGCGCGCGCTTGCTCTGCGCCTCCAGAATGCCCCACGGCCGCGTCGCGCCGGGAATGACCACGCTGATGCCGCTGACCACGCCGTGCGTGCGGACAATCTCCGGCACGCGAAACGCCGTGATGGCGCGCACGTCGCGCACGATGACCGGCTCGGCGGACTGGAGGACGTAGGCGGCCATGGAATCCTGTTCCGCCCAGATGGTGGTGCCGACCGCGCCGTGTTCCCAGCCGTGCGCGGCCACGAGCCGCAGCGTGACGAGATCGTTGTCCAGCTCGTAGATGCTGGAGAAATCAAGCGACAGGGTTTGCGCGACAAAAATCGCGGCCTGCTCGATGAGCGTGGACAAATCCACGCCGGTCAGCGCGGCCTGCCCGAGCGCGGCCACCGCCGCCTGCTGATGCGCGCGGTCGAGCAGGGACATTTGAAAGGAAGCGAGCGGCCCCGCGACGGCGGGACTTTGGACGGGCGGCGTAAGAACACGCCGCGTCGGCTCCGTGACTAGTGACATGACGCTCGTTATCCAGCGGCTGTCCTGTGAATGGACTGAAGTGTTCGGAAAAATTACGGAGCGCGGGTTTTCAACCCGCAGCAACATCCGATGGCCGGATGCGTTGGAATAATTCAACGTCGCGAGACTCGGCACATTGCTGCGGGTTGAAAA
>JANOAY010000885.1:0-1702 GCA_031411375.1 Pedosphaera sp.
CCGAGAACGCCACCGGCACCGCGCTGCACGAAGACCGCGTGCTGGTGCGGCGCGATGTGCGTTCGCAAGGCTTGCGTGCGCGCGGCGGCGATGAGGGAAGCACCGGCACCGTCATCCGCGTGCTCGAACGCAAGCGCAGCCGCCTCGTCGGCACGTTGCAGCGCGGCAAACAATTTCTCTACGTCGTCCCCGATGACCCGCGCATGGCGCACAATGTCAATGTCCCCGAGCCGCGCGATGTGGGTCGTCCCGCGCTCGTCGGCGACAAGGTGGTCGTCGAATTGCACGAGTGGGAATCGCGCCAGTCCAATCCCGAAGGCGAAATCATCGAAGTGCTCGGCGCGCCCGGCGAGGAAGGCGTGGACATGCTCTCGGTGCTGCGCCAATACGATTTGCCGCTGCACTTTCCCAAACAAGTTTTGAGCGACGCGCGCGCCATCGGCAGCGAAGTGCGCGCGGAGGAAATCGTCGGGCGTGTGGATTGCCGCCGCGATCAGGTCGTAACCATTGATCCCGATGACGCGAAGGATTTTGACGACGCGATCTGTCTGCAACGCGTCTCGCCCGAGCAATGGAAGCTGTGGGTTCACATCGCCGACGTGTCGCACTACGTGCAGCCCGGCACTCCGCTCGACGTGGAAGCGCGCAAGCGCGGCAACTCGACGTATCTCGTGGATCGCGTGATTCCGATGCTGCCCGAGGCATTGAGCAACGAACTGTGCTCGCTCAAACCGAACGTGGATCGGCTGACGAAGTGCGTGGAGTTTCTCGTCTCGAACGAAGGCCGCGTACTGAGCACGAAGTTTTACCCGGCGGTCATTCATTCGCAGCGGCGGTTCAGTTATCAGGAAGTGTTCACCCTGCTCCAACGCGCGCCCGCCTCGCCGATCGAGCAGATGCTGCATGACGCGAACGAACTCACGCAACGCATCCGGCGGCTGCGCTTCAAGGCCGGTTCGCTCGAACTCGACTTCCCCGAAACGAAGATTCGTCTGGACGAACGCGGTCGTGTCGCCCGCATCGAGAAGATCGTGAACGACGTTTCGCACCAACTGATCGAGGAGTGCATGTTGCTCGCGAACGAAGCCGTGGCGGGGCGGCTGATGGCGCAGAATCTCAAGGCCATTTACCGCGTCCACGAGGAGCCGGCGGAGAAGCGGCTGCTGGAATATCGCGAGGAAGTTCTCAGCCACAACGTGCCGTGCGGCAACTTGATCAACCGCATGGAAGTCCAGCGGCTCTTGGCGAAGCTCGGCACCATTCCCATCGGCCAGGCGCTGAAGATTGGTTTTCTCAAGTCGCTGATGCGCGCGCGTTACGCCGTCGAGCCACTCGGCCATTACGGGTTGGCGAAAAAGAAATACGCGCACTTCACCTCGCCTATCCGCCGCTACGCCGATCTCGTGGTGCATCGCGCGCTGTTCCAGAGCAGCCACGGCTCCGTGCATTCACTCAAGCAGACCGCCGATCATATTTCCGACACCGAGCGCAACTCCGCCGACGCCGAGCGCGACAGCAAGGACGTGAAGCTCTTCGCCTTCCTCAAGGCGCAGCTCGCGTCCGGCCAGCCGCAGCGTTACGCCGCGCTCGTCACCGATGTGCGGAACATGGGCTTCTTCGTGGACGTGCCGGAACTGAGCATGAGCGGCCTCGTCCACATGTCCTCCATGGACGATGATTTCTACATCTTCGAGCCGCTGCG
>JANOAY010000886.1:0-4012 GCA_031411375.1 Pedosphaera sp.
TTCAACCCGCGCAGATCAATCGCGCTGTCGGTGAATGAATCCGGCGGCGGGTTGAAGGCGAACCACCCTTTGTCGTCGGCGGGCGTGGTCTTGGCGTCCTGCGCACGCACTTGCGTCATCGCGGCGAGCAAAAGGCAAACACAGAAAAGACGGAATGACATGAGCCACAGACGCATTCGCCTGCGGTTTCATGGAAAGAAACTCCGCCGCTGCTCCTGCATCCGCATCAATTCGCGTCCCGCCCGCCATGAAAGAAAACATCGCGCTACTCCTGAAGCCGCGTCACGCGAAGACCGATGATCAAAGCGTATGAAACAAGCCATGACCCTTGATGTGTCCGCGATGCTGAATGCCTTCAGCGGAAAGATCGGCCCGGCCAAGTGCATCTGCTATCGCGGCTGGGACGCGATGTGGACGGTGACGAAGGACGGCGCCACTTGCTCCCACTGCGGCGAAGTGCGTCAGCTCGGTGCGGCTCCGAAGGATGTGCAACTGCTGCCGTGTCCGAGCTGCGACGCGAGTGAGACGACCTGGTTCGTCTCGGCCAGCGGCGCGCGCATCTGTTCGTGCTGCGGCGAGAAGCGGTAATCGCTTTCGCCTCCGCCCACCTGCGTCGCTCGCGGCGCGGGCAGGAAATTCAGCCGCGTATTCACGCCAGCGGCTGGGCCAAAACTGTCTCTCTCAAGTTTCTCCGGCGTGATTCCTTCCACCGTTCTTCTGCTTCTGTCGGCGTGAAACAAATTCGCTCCCCTGGAGATAAAACCGCAACGGCAAATCTGCCGCCACGGACAGACCGATGCGTGTGGTGGTGATAACCGGGCCGCGCGCGCGCGTGAACCGGCGCACGTCTGGATTGCGCGCGATGATTAAATCTGACTCCGGCGAAAACAGACTGGCCCCGTCGAGCGGGCGTTCGATGGCAAGGGCGAGACACAGTTTGGCGGGACCGGAAGTGAGTTCGTGCGGTTTCACCGCGGGACGATTCTGCTGCATCCACTCCGCGTTGATCATCGGTTCAATGGCGCGAATCAGCACGGCTTCACCCACACCGTGCGGCGCGCAGACGGCGTTGCAGCAGAAGTAGTTGCCGTAGATGAAATAGACGTAGGCGCGTCCGGGCGGGCCGAACATCGAACGGTTGCGTGCGGTCTCGCCGCGAAAGCCGTGGCACGCCGGATCATCCGCAAGGTAGGCCTCGGTCTCGACAATCGCGCCACCAGCCCACGAGTCGTCTGGCGCGCGGCGTAGCAGGAAGTGGCCGAGAAGTTTTGGAGCGACGATGGCGGCGGAAGGTTCGTAGAAGGAGGCGGACAGAGGGTGAGGCGCGAGTGGAGCGCGGCCTTCAGGCCGCTTCAACGTGCGAACTTCGGAAAGTTTTCGTCGTGCTGAAGCGTTCTCCAGTTCGGACGGTGAAGCGGCGTGAACGCCGCGCTCCGGTACATTCGGGCGCGTTCGACTCATCACTCATCCTTTCAACTTCGCAAACATCGCGAGCGCCTTGGGACGTTGCTCTTCATGCAGCACGATGCGCGGCGGATATTTTCCGGCGAGCAGCGGCTCGTTCCACGGTTCGTGGATGGACTCGTCCGGCATCCTCGCCAGTTCAGGAATCCAGCGGCGGACGAATGCACCTTCGGGATCGCACTTCGCGGCCTGGCTCGTGGGATTGAAGATGCGGAAGTAGGGCGCGGCGTCGGTGCCGGTGCCGGCGCTCCATTGCCAGCCGCCGTTGTTCGCCGCCGTATCGCCATCCGTGAGCTGCTGCATGAAGTAACGCTCACCGCGCTGCCAATTGATGAGCAAGTCCTTCGTGAGAAACATCGCCACGATCATGCGTAGGCGGTTGTGCATGTTGCCCGTGGCGTTCAGGCAGCGCATGGCGGCGTCCACGATGGGATAGCCGGTGCGGCCCTCGCACCATGCGGCGAATTGCGCGTCCGTGCCGCTCCACTCCAGCCGGTCGTAGTCGGGACGGAACGCGCCGCGCGTGACGTGGGGGAAGTTGTGCAGCACTTGCAGGTAGAACTCGCGCCAGATGAGTTCGTTCAGGAACACGTCGCAACTCGCGGCGGCGGCGGGCGTGGGCGCGCGCTTGCGGGCGGCGGCGAGTTTCAACAGGACGTGGCGGATGCCAATCGTCCCGGCGCGAAAGTGTGCTGACATTTGCGAGGTGCCGTCCTGATCCGCACGGTCGCGCGAAGTGGCGTAGGAGAAAACTTTCGCGCGCAGAAAATCATCAAGTTGTTTCAACGCCACCGATTCACCGGCGGGCAGAATGTCCTGCGTGCAGGGAAAGCCAAACGCAGCGGGATCGGGCGGCAATTCCTCGGAACGAATCTTCTCCGGCAGCTTCAGCCGCGCGCTTTCGACCTCGGGCCACGGCGGAGGAATCTTCCGCGCCTTCCAAGCCTTCGAGTAGGGCGTGAAGACGGTGAACGGTTTGCCCATTTGCGTGAGCACTTCCAACTCGTGCCAGACCACGGCATCCTTGAACGTCTCGAAGCCCACGCCCATCTCGTTCAGCACGTTGAACACCCGCGCATCGCGGCGCTGCGCGTAAGGTTCGTAGCGGAGATTGGCGAAGACGGCCTCGGCTTTCTGTTCGCGCACGAGCTTGGGGATTTCTATCTCCGATTTGCCGAAGCGCACGACGAGATCAGAGCCGAGTGCGCGCAGACTTTTCTTCAACTCATCCAGCGAGCGCAGCAGAAACAGCAGGCGCGCCGCGCCGACATCAGGCCCCGTGCGGAAGGCGTCCTCGAAAATGAAAACCGGGATGACGTGCTCGCCTTGCCGGCACGCCTCGAACAACGCCGTGTTGTCGTGCAGCCGCAGGTCGCGCCGGAACCAATGGATGATGCGCTTCACGCGAGGCGGCACTCAGTTGTTCCTCGGCGGCTCATGACGCTTCAGCCCGACCTCGTGCGCGATGTCGTCGAACTCCTCGCGCGAAACCGTCTCCAGAGACTTCCCCTTCGCGCCGAGCTTCTCGTTGATCTTGATGGCCTTCTCCGTCATTTCCTCATGCGTGTCCTTCGAACCGCCGACGAGCGCGAAGTTCGGCCCCTTGGTCACGCGCTTGTGACCGTCGTCGTCGAGACCGACGCCGAGCATCACCGCCTTGGGTTTCTTGGGAGAACTCTTCGCCATGCCGGAACGTAACGAGCGCGGTGAAAGCGGTTCAAGGGCAAGATGCGCCGCAGGCTCTAACTCTCACTTCGTGTAAAAATAAACTCCCGGCTTCCAGGCATGTCTGGGTCTTCGGCTCACGAAGTTGGTCGGGCCGATCTCAAAACCGGAGGTTCCGAGAAAACCGCTGCCCCAATGCAATCGCACCCATCCCGGCGAACCTGCATCACGGCCTTGGTAAATCCAAAGGTGCGGGCCAAGCTTCGGAGCGAGACCTTGCAACTGTTGGGGAAAGTTCGTGCCCAAATCCTGAACTCTCAAAGACAAGCCGTCGTTCGTCGGATACCGCGTCAGAAGATTCGTGGCCCACGCCTGAAGTTCGCTGGCGGTAATCACGTTCTTCGCATTTCTCTCCAAACGATCAAACTGCCAGACCGGCTGGCAACCTTTGTACAGCACCGCACCCACAAAGAACGAAATGACCAGAATGAAAATTGACGCAGCCTTCATGCGTCGGGCAGCGCCGGAAAACCGGTGCTACGGAATCACCGACGTGTGCTCCGGCAGATTGGTCAGCTCTTTGCGGGACTTCACCACCTCGTCCACGAGGCCGAACGTCTTCGCTTCCTCGGGCGACATGAAGTTGTCGCGGTCGCAGGCTTTCTCCACCACGTCGTAGGGCTGGCCGGTGTGATGGGCCAGAATCGAGTTCAGGCGCTGCTTGAGCTTGAGCATGTACTTCACGCGAATCTCCACGTCCGTGGCCTGGCCTTCCGCGCCGCCGAGCACCTGATGAATCATGATGTTCGAGTTCGGCAGGGCGAAGCGTTTCTTCTTCGTGCCGCCCGCGAGCAGCACCGCGCCCATGCTGGCGGCCTGGCCG
>JANOAY010000887.1:0-4317 GCA_031411375.1 Pedosphaera sp.
CGGCTGTGTCGTCCTCGACCAGCCGCAGCCAGCCACGCCCTTTCCGCACGTTGGATTCATTTCCGCTTGCTGCGGCTGGTCTGCGACACAGCCGCGCTCCTTTTTCCAACAGGCTCTCAGAGATGTGTGAGACTCCTCACGTCGTCACCTACGAGGAAAGTTGATCGCATGGCCCGCGAACGTGAACGCCTTTTGGGCCGACGCGATCGTGTTGCTGAAAAAGACGGTCGCGTTTTCCGGCGGGACGGTCGCGCGGGCGGCGGGCGTGATCGTGTCCTGCGCCGAGGCGACCGGGTTTTGGCAGAACACGATCGTGTTTCAAGAAAAGCCGTTCGTGCGATCAAGAAACACGATCAGGTTTTTGGAAAAGGCGATCAACTCTTCAGGAAACACGAACGTGTTTTATGATGAGGTGATCGTGTTTTGGGATGAGGTGATCACGTTTTCGTCCGTGCGACTCGTCGCGCCGCGCGCAAGTCCGTGCCCGCTGCCACAACCCAAGACACGCTGTCCAAGACGCTCAAGACAGCCGCCGTGGAGCTTGTCCCGTCCTCGGGAACTTCTCCGAAATGGTTTTGGGAGAAATTCCCGAACGCGGGAACGGCTCCGTCACCCCATTCGTGGCCTTCGCTGGCACGCGATTAGCGAAGGAGCGGGCATGAGCACGACACCGCTCCTTTGGACAAATGACGGCTCCACAATGACGTGGGACCACTTCCATTGGGACGGCGTGGTTGTTCATCACACAACTATGAAAAGAGTCAAAGACCCCACGAAGGGGAAAAAGAATCCGGACGTGCTGCCCTTGACGGACAGCCTGATCACGGGCGCGACGGGCAAAGCGGAACTGGCCAGTTCGCCGGTGACGCTGGTGCTGCTGGGTGATCATCGCGAGGCGGCGTCCGATGCGCTGACCGCGGAAAGCGAGGCCAAGGATGCGTGGCTGACGGCCCGCGGGGCCACGCGCAACGCGTTCAAGACGCTGCGCACCTCGGTGAACCGCTTCGCCATGCATGCGAACATCGTTTATATGAGCGACGACGTGAAGCTGCAGGCGCTCGGCCTGGCGTTGGTGGATTCGCCGACTCCGGCCGGCATCCTGCCCGCGCCGACGAACCTGCGTTCGCGTCCGGGCAAGCTGAACAACTGCATTGACCTGCTCTGGAAACCGGTGCGCGGTCGCGAGAGTCACGAGTTGCAACGCGCGGAAAGCCCGGACGGCCCGTGGACGGAAATCTATCGCGGCAAGAAAACACGGGCGTGCTGCCCGGACCTGGTGGCGGGGAAGCTCTACTACTTCCGCCTGCGGGCGCACGGCGCGGCGGGTGCCGGCGTGTGGAGCGACATCACGAGCGCGAGGGCCTCTTAACAAAAAGCTGAAAGGCTGAAAGGCTGAAAATCTGAAATGGGGCTGGGAGACGGCGGGGCCTGTTTTGGATTTTAGCGTTTCAGTTTTCAGCGTTTCAGATTTTTACTTTTATGTACGATCGAAATTATCCCGCGAACAACTCACCGGCGACGGCGGCGGGGATGCGGACGCAACTGAACGGGCTGGCGGCCTTGGTGCCGATTGGCGTGGTGCTGCCGTGGTTCAAAGATTTGCCCGGCGTGCCGGCGCTCGGGGAGAACTTCGTGGAGTGCAACGGGCAATTGCTCGATGATCCGGAGTCGCCGCTGGACGGGCAGTTCATGCCGGACATCAACACGGGGGTGCAGCGGTTTATCCGCGGCGGACTGAGCAGTGGCGCGCTGGGCGGCATTGATTCGTTTGCCACCGCACAGGCGGACAACGCAGGGGTCAATCCGCCCAACTCATTCGTGACCGTGGATTTCAGCCCCGGGGCACAGCCGTTCCCGCCGTTTGTCACGGCCGTGTATGTCATCCGTGTGAAGTGACGGGGGAAAAGCAGAAAGCAAAAAGCAGAAAGCGGAAAGGGAAAGCAGGGAGCAGGGAGCTTCCGGCAGGACGCGTGGCTGCGCGCTCAGGCGGGTGAACTTTCCGCGCCGAGCCGCACGCCCCGGCGAACGGTGACCGCCGAGCCTTCCGCCAGAAAGGCTGACGATGGTGGGCCGCTCAAGCTGGCGCGGAAGGACTCGCCGTAAAGACCGGCCACGTCGCAATCGAACGTCGCGTCCGCCGCCGCATAGACCCGCCAGCGCGGATGCTCGACGCGGTATTCGAGGGTCGAGCCGTCGGGCTGGGCGTTGTAGCCCCAGTAATGTTCGGTGATGAATTCCGCTTCCGAGCCGGTGACGAGAGGCTGCGCGGTTCCGGCTGTGACCAGTCGCAACAAATTTTTCCGCTGACGGAACCGCCACGAGTACTCGGCGGAGCGCACCGCATCATCCGCACCTTCAATCCGGTGCGACATGGGGAGCGCGAGATACGGCTCGTGATAAAACCGGCGCGCGACGAACGCGATGGCCGCGCGCGGAACAATCTCTTTCACGAAGACCACGCCGCGTCTCCAGCCCTCCTCGGCTTTTCGTCGCACGTAGAACCGCAGGTTCACTTCCTCGAAGTTGCGATGGAACGGAATCGAAATTCCGCGCACACGCGTCTGCAAGAACAGGAAGCCCACCATGGAGACGAGCGCGCGGCTCTGCCATAGATCGAGTTCCGTCCCGCGCGGGAGGAAGGGCGTGAGCACGGCGGGGTCAACGTCGTAATTCAGCATCAACAGATGCCGCCACTCGGCGGTCAGAAAGGCGGGATCGTTGGAGTTGCTCACGAGGTTGAGTTCAGTAAGTCAACGTCAGTGCCAGCACCGCGCTGTAGAGGAAATCATCCACTTCGCCGCTGCGGCTGGACGAATTGTAGCCGGGGACGGGCGAGGTGTTGCGGCGGTAGATGTCGCGGAAGCCGCTGCCGGGAAGGAGCGCGCCGAAGCCGCCGGAGAGAATGATGTTGTCGGTAAGCAGCGGGCGGTATTGCCAGCCAATGCTGAGGTCGAAGCCAATCTCACGGCGGATTTTGTCGGTGAGCAGCGCGGTCTTGATGGCGTCGGTCTCGGCGAGGCGGATGTAGTTCGCGTTCAGAAAAGTCCTCAGCTTGGGCGTGGTCTCGATCTCCGCGCCGAGGCTGTAGATGAAGACGCCCGGGTTCACGAAGTTCGCCTGCCCTTCGGTCTTGCTGGTGCGCAGGTTCGGCACGAGCGAGTTGCGCTGCTTCAGGCCCACGCCGGTGCCCGCGAGATTGAAACCTTGCCGCACCCAGTAGCTGAACGGGCCGCCGGTGAAATTCGGATTGTCGAGAATGGTGTCAAAGCCGGTGGCGCGTCCGTCCTCCGCGTTGTCGTCGCCGCTGGCGTAGAAGACCGACGCCTTGTAGCGAATCCAGTCGCGGTCATAGGAAATTTCCAGCGCGGCCATCTGCGCGTTGATGTTCACGGGCCGACCGGCAAGCCCGTTGTAAGTGTCGTGGCCGAACGCTTGGTAAATTTGGTGGGAAATGTTCCAGCGTCCGATGTGGCCGTCGCCGGCCCAGCCGAGATAGCCCGCGTTCACCTGATGCTCGCGGCCTTCGCCGAGCAGCGCAGGGCGGACGAAGTTCCCGGCGCGGTCGTAGTGCTCGTGGCCGTCGTCGAAGTTCGCGTGGATGCTGGCCTGCGCGGTGTAGCCCTTCCAGATGGTGTCCTGCCGATAGACGTTCGCGATGACCACGCGCTGGTCACGCGCCTCGAAGCGGTTGAGGTCGGAGAAGGTGTCCTTCTCGCGCATGTCGAAGGCGGCGACGTTGTACTGCCAGTGGTTGTTGTCGTAATTGCCGAAGACGCGCGCGGCGGTGTTCACGTCGTTGAAGAGGAAGCCGCGAAAGTCGCTGTTGAACACCTGGTTGCCCACGCGCGCGGCGATGAAGTCGTAATTGTCCGAAAGGTCGCGGATGTGAATTTCCCCGAACGCCTCCTGCAACGCGATGAACTGTTTGGTGCGCTCCGTGTGCGAACGTCCGTGCAAATCTTTCGAGGCCGGCCCGACACCGTCGAGAATGCCGCCGACATCGCCGGGGTTCTGCACGTTGTAAATGTTCGCGCCGGACGCGGCGTTGTGCCGCCCGCCGAAGCCGCGCGGGTCAGGGCGCAGCACCGTGGTCTCGCGCACGTCCACATGATTGATGTTGTACACCGGCTGCAAGCGCACGGCCCACTCCACCGGCTTGAACACGGTCTCGCCGCGAAACAGTTCCACCGCGAAGGAGAAGTTCTGCTGCACCGACCATTGCTCGCTCTTGCCGAAAAACTCCGCGCTGCCGGGCCGCGCCGAACTCACCGCGCTCGGCGTGGGGATGCGGCGGAACTCGACTTCGGTGGACGAGCC
>JANOAY010000888.1:0-8291 GCA_031411375.1 Pedosphaera sp.
TTCAACTCATGGCCGCGCGCAACATCGGCGCACTCGTGGTTCTGCACGGCACGCGGCTGGAAGGCATTTTCACCGAGCGTGATTACACCCGCAAAGTGGCGCTCCACGGACGTTCCTCCAAGGACACCACCGTCAGCGACATCATCTCTCACGAGATTTGCGTGGCCGCGCCGGACAGCACCGTCGAAGAGTGCATGAGGCTGATGACCACGAACCGCGTGCGTCACCTGCCCGTGCTCAACGGCGACGTGCTCGTTGGCGTCGTCTCCATCGGCGACTTAGTGAACTGGATCATCCGCGTGCAAAGCATGGAGATCGACCAGTTGCACAATTACCTCTCGGGGCAGTATCCGGGGTGAAGTTGAGGAGCGCGGGTTTTTAACCCGCAGCAACGCGCTCCAGAAGCGGGCGTAAAAACTGTCACACACCGTTCTTTCTTTCACATTGCTGCGGGTTGAAAATCCGCGCTCCGAAGCCCTCGTGCTGGAATCACTTCAGGAAATTCCAAATGCCAGCCGCCTCGCGCCCAGCTTTGCTCTGCCCATGAAAGCCAACGACAAAGCCACCAAAGCCTTCCCGCTCGTGGATGGAAAATTCTGCCTGAGCAAGTGGTGGGCGATTGAACTGGGCTTCTGGCTCATCATGGCCCTGGCCGCCGCGCTCGGCCCGTGGTTCACGAGGCTCTGAAACTTAACTTAGTTGCGCCCGCGATGCCTGATAACAACCGACGTGAACGCTGGTGGGGCCACGCGCTGGACGGCCTCGGCGAAATCCTCTCCCTGTTCGCCGAACTCTTCGGCGAGACGCTCTTGCTGTTGCTGGAACTGCTGAGCGGACTCTGATTGCGCCTCACAAGTAGGACAGTGCTTCCAGCCTGTCTCCACAAACTTCTTTCTGAAAGCCTCACGCCAAGGGCGCAAAGGTGGAATGCCGGTCTGACCTTTGCGCCCTTGGCGGACTTGGTGTGAGGAACATTTTTTCGCAACAACCCCGTGGTCGCCCGTGGCATTGCAGTTCACGAGATGATGCACGAATCGATTTTCAGTTGGTGAGACAGGCTGGAAGCGCTGTCCTACTTGAAAATAACTGTTGAATCCCGCGCGCCACAGCCTCTTATTTCGCTCGCGTCGTGTGCGCCTGAAACCCAAACGTGAAACCAACTGACCTTCGCGGCATCCTGCAATACATCCCGCGTTTCCGCGAAAAGATTTTCGTGCTCGCCCTCGATGGCGCGAACGTCACCGAGGAAAACTTTTCCAACATCCTCCTCGATGTCGCGGTGCTGCGCTCGCTGAACATCCGCGTCGTCATCTGCCACGGTGCGGCGGCGCAGATTCGCGCGCTCGCCGCCGAGCAGAACATCAGGCCCTCCGACTCCGACGGCACCGGCATCACCGATGCCGAGACGCTCAAGCTCGCGCTCACCGCCGCGAACCGCCTCACGCACGAAATTCTCGAGGGCCTCGCCGTCAACGACCTGCGCGCCGCGAGCACGAACGCCATCATCGCGCACCCGATGGGCATCCTCGGCGGCATCGATCATCTGTTCACCGGCAAGGTCGAACGCGTTGATACCGAAATGCTGCTCACGCTGCTCAGTCAGGGCATCATTCCTGTGGTGCCGCCGCTGGGCTTCGATGGCGATGGCAAAACTTATCGCGTCAATTCCGACCACATGGCCGCGGCCGTCGCCGAGGCATTGAAGGCGACGAAAGTCATTTTCATCACGACTTACGACGGGTTGGTTTATCGCGGGCAAATCATCCGCCAGATGATCGCGGGCGATCTGGACAAGGCGCTCGCCGACAAGAAAAACAACTTCACGCCTGAGATGCTGTCGAAGGCCATTCACGCCGCCGAGGCGTGCCGCGAAGGCGTGCCTCGCGTCCACATCATCAACGGGCGCGTGGATGAAGGCTTGCTCGCGGAAGTGTTTTCCAACGAAGGCATCGGCACGCTGATTTACGCGAACGAGTACACGCAGATCCGCCCCGCGCTGCAAAAGGACGTCCGCAACATCTACCAGCTCACCAAGCAGGGCGTGGAGAGCGACGAACTTGTCAAGCGCACGCGCGCGACCATCGAGAAGCAGTTGGCCGACTACTACATCTTCGAGATCGACAAGCACACCGTGGCGTGCGTGGCGCTGCATCTTTACCCCGAGCAGGGCAAGGGCGAGCTGGCCGGCCTGTTCGTCAGCCCGTCGCACGAGAACCAGGGCATCGGGCGCAAGCTGATTCAATTCGTGGAGAACAAGGCGCGCGAGCTGGGCGTGAAGGAACTGCTCACGCTCTCCACGCAGGCGTTCACCTACTTCCAATCGAAGGGCGGCTTCAGCGAAGGCACGCCGGACGATCTCCCGCCCGCTCGCCGCGAGAAATACGACGCCGGCGGCCGCAACTCGAAAGTGCTCGTAAAGAAACTCAACGGCGACGCCGCGCCCGGCGCGCCGCCGACGAAAGCGGTGCTGGGGATGGTGGAGGCAAGGGGATAGGCGGTAATGTGCGCGGTGACGAGCAGAGGCCGCGAATCAGATAAAATGCGCGCAGGGCGGACCGTGCCGAGAATGGCGGCGCGCAGCTCTTCAGGGTGCCTTCTCGGTGAACGTGGCCTGGCCGTCCGCACCGATGCGGGAAACAAAAGTCCAGCGTCCGGCGTTCACGCGCAGTTCGCCGCCGAGCCACGATTGTTGAATCGGCGCGGTGCCGACCGAGCCGGTCGCGTAACACGTCCGCCACTGCGACCAGTCCACCGGCTCGCCGTTACGCTCGACGACGGGCAACTCGTTCTTCGGATTGTGCTTGAGCTTGATTTTTGCGCCGTCGCGGCCGGTCAGGGTCGCGGTGCCTTGCTGGAGTTGGTCGAGGTTGAGACGTGACTTCGCGAGCACCTCGCGCTTGAAAGCATCGAAGGATGTGCGCGGAGCCTCGCCAACTTCCAGCGCGAACCCCGCGAAGCTCGCGCCCGTCGTCATCGCGGCAAAGATGCGCTCGGTGTCCGCACCGCGCGGGAGCTTCGGCTCCTTCTCGTTTCCTTTCGGCGGCTCGGCGAAGTCCGCCCACGGCTTTTCCTTCGGCTCGGTCAGCGCAATGGGTCGCACGGCCAGCCAGGTTTTTTCCAGCCGCACGAACCAGACGCCGCCGGTGAACTCCGTCTGCGCCGTGCGCGGAAGCTGGAATTGAAACGGCCGCGCCGGGGCCGTCGGACGCAGCCAGAGGGCGAGGTTGCGAAACTGCGCGATCTGATCGCCGGGCCGCTTCCACGAATGGCGGGTGGCGTTTTCCGTGTTCGCGTAGAAGAAATCCGCGCCGCGCGCCGTGTTGTCCGCGACGAGCGTGAAGGCGTTGATGTTCCACAAGCCGCCGGTGCTGCTGCCCGTGCAGGTGCCGAGTTGAAAAGTTTCGCCGATGAACTGCGTCTCGAAAAACTCCGGCGCGGCGGCGGCGCCGGGCTTCCAGTTTTTGTAGGGCGGATGCGTGGCGAGCAGTTCGACCGGCGTCGCGAAATTCTTGCGCGCCAGTTCCACCACCGCGCGCGGCGGGCGGTAGCTGCTCGTGAGGTGATGCACGAGATCGCGCTCCGGATCGGGGCTGGGCTGCGGTGTGCCGCCGAAGTAAAGCCAGAGCACATGCGACGCGCCCTGCTCGAAGACGACGTGCCCGCCGTAGTCGCGCGAGTTCGGCCCGCCCAGCGCGCCGTGCCGATACTTGAGCGCGGCCACAGCGCAGAACCAGTCCAGCGCGGCCTTCGCGAGCGCCTTCACTTCCGGGTCACGGGCGAAGTCGTAGAGGTTGAGATACGTGCTCAGGCCGTGGCCGTGATAATTCGGCGAGTCCCACTCGCTCATGCCGATGTGATGGAGCGTCTGCACGTATTCGGTGAGCTGGCGCTTGGCGAGCCGGCGCGTCGCCTCGTTGTCCGTTTCCTCCGCGAAGAGATAAACGGCCACGTCGCGCATGGCGCGCAAGTTGTCCGTGTTCCGCACGTCCACCCACGAGCCTTTGTTGTCCGGCCCCCACGCGCCCTGGGTCGGATCGCCTTGGCCGTAGCGCGGATGTTCGCGGTGCAACGGGTCGCGCTCGGTCCAGATTTTTGCCGCGTCGAACATGCGCTGCTTGTAGGCCGGGGCGAGCCAACGTCCGAAGTAAAAGTATTTCCGCACCTGCCCCTTGAGCGTGAAGCTCCAGTAGAAATCAAGGCCTAGCGTGTGCGCGTGGTCGGACTTCGCCTGATTGTCTTCCTCCTGAAGTGACTTGAGCGCGGCATTGGTCTGCCCGTTGAGAAACGCGAACATGGCGGCGGGATAGAGCGCCTTCTCGCTCTCGCCGTAAGTCGTGCCGCCGGGCTTCTTGGTTTTCCAAACGTCGAGCACCTGCTGGACGCGCTGCTGATACTCGCGCTCCCACTCGGCGGGCCAAGGGTTGTTCAGCTTCGGATCGCTGGGCCAAGGCGTGACGGAAGCGCCAAATCCCAAGCCACAGGCTCCAGATAAACACCAGGCTCCAAGCACCAGGAGATGCGTGTATCGCCACTGGCCCGGCTTGCTGTTTGAAGTTTGGGGCTTCTCTGGCGCTTGGGGCGTGGAGCAAGGAGCATTCATTTCGATAAAGTTTTCCCACTTGTTGGGCGACCAGCCATCGTTATTTGCGAGTGCGGTCGCCCGAGGTGCGTCGGGTGCAATTTCCTCACGCCAGCACGCCTTTCACCACCTCGCCATGCACGTCGGTCAGGCGGAAATCGCGGCCTTGGAACTTGTAGGTGAGGCGTTCGTGGTTAATGCCGCAGAGGTGCAGGAGCGTGGCTTGCAGATCGTGGACGTGGACGGGATTTTCCGTGGCGTGAAAGGCAAACTCGTCGCTGCTGCCGTAGATGCAGCCGCGCTTCACGCCGCCGCCCGCCATCCAGACGGTGAAGGCGCGCGGATGATGGTCGCGGCCATGCGCCTTGGGATTCGAGATGTCGCCCTGCACGAAGGGCGTGCGGCCAAACTCGCCGCCCCAGATCACGAGCGTGTCGTCCAACAGTCCGCGCGCTTGCAAATCTTTCACCAGCGCCGCGCTGGCCTGATCGGTGTCCTTGCACTGGATGGGAAATTGCGTGGGCAAGTTGCCGTGTTGATCCCAGCCCGCGTGAAGAAGCTGAACGTAGCGCACGCCGCGCTCGGCGAGTCGGCGGGCCATGAGACAGTTGTAGGCGTAGCTGCCCTTGCGCTTCACGTCGGGACCGTAGAGGTCGAGGACGCTCTGCGGCTCGCGGCTGAGATCGGTGAGCTCCGGCACACTGGCCTGCATCTTGAACGCCATCTCGTATTGCGCGACGCGCGTGGTGATCTCCGGGTCGGCGATGCGCTCGTGGGCGAAGTGATTCATCTCCGCAAGTCCGTCGAGCATCGTGCGACGCAACTCGCGGCTCATGCCGTCGGGGTTGCTGAGATACAGCACCGGATCGCCCGCGCCGCGAAACGGCACGCCCTGAAATTTCCCCGGCAGAAAGCCCGCGCCCCAATACGAGTCGTAGAAAAACTGGCCGCAGCTCGCTTCCTGATCGCGCGAGGTGAGCACGACGAAGCCGGGCAAATTCTCCGCCACCGTGCCGAGTCCGTACGTGAGCCACGCGCCGATGCTCGGACGGCCCGGCAGATTGTGGCCCGTGAGCAGATGCGTGACGGCGGGCGCGTGATTGATCTGCTCGCCGTGCATCGAGCGGATGAACGTGAGGTTGTCCACAATGCCGGCGGTGTGCGGCAACAGATCGCTCACCCACATGCCGCACTGACCGCGCTCCTTGCCGCCCCACGCGGCGGGTAAACACGGCTTCGCTTTCTGCCCCGCCGTCATCGTCGTGAGCCGCAAGCCGCCGAGCACGCTCTCCGGGATGTTCTGGCCGCGCTGCTTTCGCAGTTCCGGCTTGTCGTCGAACAGATCGACGTGCGAAGGCCCGCCGGTCTGCATCATGTAGATCACACGCTTCGCCTTCGGTGCGAAATGCGGCAAGCCCGGCAGGCCGAGCGGTGCGGGCGTTGCCGACTCGGCGGCGGACAGCGAATGGAGCGCGGGCAGGCCGAGCGTGAGCGCGGTCGTGCCGAGGAAACGGCGGCGGCTGAGAAGGCGGGCGTGTTCGTGGAGCGGATTCATTTGTTCAGCGTTTCATCCAGGTTCAGCACGAGCAAACAGACGGTCGTCCACGCCGCGTGTTCAGTCGCATCGAGCTTCGTGCTGGCTGGTGCTTCGCCTGTCGCAACCAGCTTTTCCGCGTCCGCTTTGTTCTTGCCGAAATGCGCGCGGGCTTTGGTCAGCGTGGTTAGCAGCGAGGCGAGTTCGCGCGGTTCGGGAGCGCGGGCGGTAGCAGCGCGGAAGGCTTCGCGGAGTTTCGCTTCGTCATCCTTGAGCGCGGAAAGTTTCTCCGCCCACACGCGCGCGGCTTCGACGTAGGTGGTGTCGTTGAGCGTGGTCAGCGCGTGGAGCGGCGTGCTGGTGCGCTGCGGTTTCACGGCGCAAACCTGGCGCGTGGGCGCGTCGAAAAAATTCGCCGGGGCCACACTGCGCCGCCAGAAGGTGTAAAGACTTCGACGGTGCAGATCATCGCCGTGACCTTGGAAGTAGCGGTTCTTGCCGAAGCTGTTGTCTTCCCAGATGCCCGGCGGCTGATAGGGCATGACGGGAAATCCGCCGCGCTTCTCCACGAGCAAACCCGACAGTGCGAGCGCCTGGTCGCGCAGCGTGCGCGAGTCGAGACGGAAACGCGGGCCGCGCGCGAGCAGCGCGTTCTCCGGGTCTTGCGCGAGCAGCGCGGGCGTGAGCTTCGCGCTCTGCCGATACGTGCGGCTGGTCACGATCAGTTTGGCCATGTGCTTCACGTCCCAGCCGCTCTCGCGGAACTCGACCGCGAGCCAGTCGAGCAACTCCGGGTGCGAAGGCTGCGCGCCCTGCATTCCGAAATCATCCGGCGTCTTCACGAGTCCGCGTCCGAAGAATTGCTGCCACAAACGGTTCACGACCACGCGCGACATGAGCGGCTGCTCCGGCGCGACGAGCCATTTCGCGAGCGCGAGGCGGTCGGCCTTCGCGTCGGCGGGCAGCGGCGGGAGAAAGGCCGGCACGCCGGGCGACACTTTTTCGCCGGGCGTTTCGTAGTTGCCGCGATTGAGGATGCGCGTCTCGCGCGGCTTGTCGTCGCGCATGACCATAACGAGCGGGATGGCGATTTGCGCCGTGTCTTCCGCGTCCTGTGCGGAGGCGATGGCGTCGAGCAATGGCTTCCACGTCGGCTGCGTCTTGAGGAAAACTTCGAGCAGGGCGCGCGTCTTGCCGTCCTTGGGTTTGTCGAGCGGCGCGCTGGTCACATTGCGGCGCAGGCCGTCCTCGGTGACGCGCTCGTTGATGAGGTCGGTGTTCGCGCGCATCTCCATGATCCACGCGATGAACGGCGGCTCGAACTCCGCGCGCTTCGCTTCCAACGCGGACTCGGCGGCTTTCTTCGCCGCGCGCGCCGCGTCGAGCCGCGCGTTCTGTTCCGGCGTGCCGAGCGCGAGGACCGGCGACTCGACCGAGTAGAGCTTGTCGTAAGTGTCGCTGTATTCCTTGCGCCCAAATCGTTTGTCCACGCCGCCCGGTTCACTGAGCTGATTGAAGAACGCGTACATCGAGAAGTAATCGCTCTGCTTGAGCGGATCGAACTTGTGATCGTGGCACTGGCTGCACTGCATCGTCACGCCGAGCCAGACGCCGCTCGTCGTCTCCACGCGGTCGAAGACATTCTTGGTGCGGTTCTCCTCGGGGATAGTGCCGCCCTCGGCGTTGAGCGCGTGGTTGCGGTTGAAGGCGGTGGCGATGAGCTGATCCTGCGTGGGCTTGGGCAGCAGATCGCCCGCAAGCTGCTCGATGGTGAAGCGGTCGAAGGTCATGTTGTCGTTGAACGCGCGCACCACCCAGTCGCGCCAAGGCCAGTTCATGCGGTAGGCGTCGCCCTGATAGCCGTTCGAGTCGGCGTAACGCGCGGCGTCGAGCCAGTCCACCGCCATGCGCTCGCCGTAGCGGGGCGAGGCGAGCAGGCGCGTGACGGCGCGCTCGAAGGCCTCGGCACTCGCGTCCTTCTCGAACGCATCCAACTCCGCCACTGTCGGCGTGTTCTTTTATTCTGTTCATGGTAGTAGAATCGACGTCTAGATTTGATTTAGGGGCTGAATATTTTTCCTGAATTGGACCTAGATCTTCGCCTCTTGAGCCGTAGAAGGAAAGCCCGATGAGACCAACCTGATTGAATAAATTTTGGTTATTGGTATGATTTTGTCT
>JANOAY010000889.1:0-2336 GCA_031411375.1 Pedosphaera sp.
GAAGTGCCACTGCGGATGTGTGCTGGGCTGCCCGCTTTTCACTTTGGGCGCGGAGGTTTGCAACCAGGAAGTGAAGCTGCACAACAAGATAAAGGAGATCCTGGGGCGGTATCACACCTACATCGAGTCGGCCATCCGCGACGCGCACACGCAGAAGCTGATTGATGCGCCGGACGCGGCCTCGAAGGCTCGGATGATCTTCGCCTACTCGGAGGGGTTGATGACGCAGGCGCGCATTTTGAACGACGTGGAAGTATTGCGCGAGATGGCGGAGGGCGTCTTGGGGATTCTGGGCGCGAAGGTGATTACGCAACAGGCGGCTTAATTTTTTTTGGAAACGTATTTGACTAGATGGACAACTACTCAGGTGAGGAATTGATTATGACAACGCACATGAATCGGGTGAATCAGGGAAGGAAATTAAAACAAGAGGCGCGGGTGGTGTCGTCGGACGCGGTGCGTCTGGCGATGCAGCGCGCGAAGGACGCGGTGCTGGCGGATTACGCGCCGCGCGCGGGTCAGCACATGGGGCTGCTCCGGCTCGTCTTGAACGAGGCCGAAGGGCTGGCGTGGCGGACGGAGTTTCCGCAGCTCGTTTTCCCCGCGCTGGCGGTGGAAAAGGCGGAGGCGGCGGTGGCGTGGCATCAGCGGCAGACGGCCTTGCGCCGGCCGGCGGCGGAAGTGGCCTTCGCGGAATAAACGACAACTGAGGAACAACTGAATTATGGAAAGAAAAACTCTCCGCGCGGGCGCGGCTTTTTTGTTGGTGGGAATTTTGTTTGCAGCCGGTTGCCGCAAAGGCGGCGCGGCGCAAGGTCACGGTGGCGCGCAGATGCCGCCACCCTCGGTGACGGTCGTCCCGGTGGTGACGCAGGAAATCATCGAGTGGGATGAATTCACCGGGCGCACCGCCGCGATGGAAAACGTGGAGGTGCGCCCGCGCGTCTCGGGCCACATCGAGGCGGTGAAGTTTCAATCCGGGCAACTGGTGAAGAAGGGCGACGTGTTGTTCCAGATTGATGCGCGCTGGTATCAGGCGGAGTTCGCGAAGCGCGAGGCGGATCACGAGCAGGCGCGCGTGAAGATGGCGAACGCGGAGCGCGAAGCGAATCGTACGGCGGCGTTGCTGGCGAGCAAAGCCATCTCCACGGAGGAGGGCGATCAACGTCAGGCGCGTTACGCGGAGGCGAAAGCCGCGCTGCTCGCGACCGAGGCGGCGAAGGCTTCTGCGAAGCTCGATCTGGAGCAAACCGCGATTCGCTCGCCGATTGACGGGCGCGTGAGCCGCGCGCTGATCACGGAAGGCAACTACGTCAGCGGCGTGGCGGGCGTGGCCCAGGCGCTGACGACGATTGTTTCCGTGGACCCGATTCACGTTTATGCGGACGTGGATGAAAACTCGTTGCTGAAGTTCAACCTGCTCCAGCGCAGCGGAAAGTTGAACAACGCCGACGGGCGCGTGCCGGTGGAACTGCAACTGGCGAACGAGGACAGCTTCGCGCACCAAGGCTTCATCGAGTCGTTCGACAACAAGCTCGATGCGATGAGCGGCAGCATTGTCTTGCGCGCGATCTTTCCGAATCCCGAAGGGCGCATGGTGCCGGGACTGTTTGCGCGCATTCGTCTGCCCGCGAGCGAGAAGCGGCCGGCGATGTTGATCGAAGAGAGCGCCATCGGCACGGACCAAGCGCAGAAGTTTGTCCTCACGGTCACTTCGTCGAACACGGTGGCGTATCGTCCGATCAAGCTCGGCGCGCTGGTGAACGGCAAACGTCTCGTGCGCGAAGGACTGCAAGCTGGCGATCAAGTGGTGCAAAATCTCGTGATGGCGCGCGTGCGTCCGGGGATGCCGATTCAGCCGCAGGTGGCGGGGAACAATGGCGGCGCCAAGCCCGTGGCCCAGGCCGCGAAAACTGAAGCAGTGGAAGCGAAGCCGGCTCTATGAACTTCTCCCACTTTTTCATCCGCCGTCCGATCTTCGCGGGCGTGCTGTCAGGAATCATTTTCCTGATGGGACTCATCGCGATGTTCCGGCTGCCGATCAGCGAGTATCCCGAAGTCGTGCCGCCGACCATCGTGGTGCAGGCGGTCTATCCCGGCGCGAATCCCAAGACCATCGCCGAGACCGTGGCCGCGCCGTTGGAGCAGGTCATCAACGGCGTCGAGAATTCGCTCTACATGTTCTCGCAGTCCACGGCGGACGGCGTGATGGCGCTCACGATCACGTTCAAGCTCGGCACCGATGTGGACCAGGCGCAGGTGCTGGTGCAGAACCGCGTGCAGCAGGCGCTGCCGAAACTGCCCGAGGAAGTGCGCCGCCTGGGCGTGACCACGAC
>JANOAY010000890.1:0-3565 GCA_031411375.1 Pedosphaera sp.
GCCCGCGGGGGGGCGGAGGGCTCTACCACCCGCCGCAGCGTGTGCCCAGAAACTGCGGCTGGTTTGGGCCACCCAGCCGCGCTCCAGCCCAGGGCAAATTCTGGTTCGGCAGCGACATGCCTCCAGCCGCGCTGGCCTGAAAACGGCGAGAAAGCGTCCTTTTCTGGTCAATTCCACTTATCTCCATTTTTTCAAGGGTTTATGCGGTAAAAATCCGTCTCCAGAGCCTGAAAATCATCCTCCGATGGGTGATTTTCACCCTCACCCGGCACTTTTTCAGCCTCGGATGCCTGTTTTTTAGTCTCCGGTCCCTCTTTTTTAGGGACGGAGGGTGTTTTTCAGTCTCGGCTGGGTCTTTTTCAGGGTCCGATGCCTCTTTTTCGGTCTCCGATGGGTGTTTTGGAGGGACGGAGGGTAATTTTCAGGGAGCGGAGCCTGATTTCCAAGCGGTCGAGGGTAAATTCCAATGAGCGGCGGCTGATTCCCGAGCAAGCGCGGGTGAAGGGGAGGGAGCGGAAGGTGCGTGCCGGGCAGGCGAAGGTGGAATTCTGGCGCGGAGAGCCGGCCCGTCCCCGGCTCTCGCGCAAAGGTGAATTCTGATTTCCGGGCGTCTGGCCTAGTCCCCCACGAAGACGCCGCCGCCTTCATTCACGCCCAGGAAAAACCCGCGCGCCTGGTTCTGGTTCGGCAGCGCGACGCCTTTGACGGTGCGCTTCTTCGCGGTGGCGGGATCAACGAAGCTGCCGGTCAGCGCGCCTTTCGTCGTGGAGAAGGTGAGCGTGAGCTTGTTCGTTCCGGTGATTTTGTTGTCGCCGCCGAGCGAGATCAAATTTGTGATCGAGTTGGTGAGATTGCCCTCGCTCAGAATCACCACGTCGTCCGGCAGGTTCAGCACGGGCGTGCCTCTCGCCACGGCCACGAAGCGCGAGCCGAGCGCGTCCATGCGGTTCGTGATGCCGGCGGGATGAATCGCGCCGCGCAGACCGCCGGGCTTTTTCCACCAGAGCGTTCCAGCCACGTCGTTCGCGCCGGTGTTCGTGACCGAGAGCCAGCCGAAGATCGAACCCGCGCCCGAGTAAAGCGACACATACACCGGCACCCACGCCTCGCTGGAAGTCGCGCTCACGAGATTCCACGGCGTGCCGTCCGCGAGCGTGCCTCGGCCCGAGACACGGCCCGCCGTAGTGATGGTCAGTGGCACGAAGCCGGCGCCGGCCGGCGCGAACGCGGGATCGTTCGTGCTGGGCAGGGCGGCGTTGTAGAAGCCCGCGTTCGTGGCGGGATTCAGCTTCGCGGAGAAACCGTTGCGGAAGGCAACGAGCGTGGACGGCGCGTTGGTGCCAATCGTCACCGTGCCGCCGATGGCCCCGGCCTGCGTGTCGATTTCCAACGCGAGCGCGAGCGGCGGCAGCGTGGTGGTGGCGGGAATGTTCACCGTGGCCACGCGCTCCAGCGAAAAGCTGCCGCGGAATCTCCTGATGTTCCGCCCCATTCGGACCGTGCCGCCGAAGCCGCCCTTGTCATCCAGCGTGAGCGCGAAGCCGCCGGCGTTCTCGTGCGCAGGCGCGTTCGTGTCGTAGAACAGTCCCGTGTACACACCGCGCACCAGGATGAAGGGGCTGGGGACAAAATTCGCCTGCAACACTTCGTTCGTCCGCATGGTGAAAATGAGCGCCGGGTTCGAGCTGGTTTCAAAGCCTGACCAATTCGTGAACAAGAAGCCTTTGAACGGCGTGGCGGTGAGCATGTATTCGCGGCCGATCTCCAGCGCGCGATTCTGGAAACTCGGCGAGACCCGGCCGCCGTTCACCGGTTGAATCGTCACCGCAATCGTGCTGAGGAAAAAATTCACCGTTAGCCGGACGACCGCGCTGGTCACGGAGCCGCCGGGGTTGGTGGCGACCACGGTGTAGTCGCCCACGTCGGTGGAGTCCACGTCGAGCAGCGTGAGGTTCGTGCTGGTCGCGCCGTTGATCTTCACGCGGTTCTTGCGCCACTGGTAGGAGATCGGCGGCGCGCCGGTCGCCATCACGGAGAAGGTCACGTTCGTGCCCGCGTCCACGGCGGTGTTGGTCGAAAGTGCCACGATGGCGGGCGGCGGCGGGAGGTTGCCGAAGAGGCGGGCCACACCGCGCCGGCTGGTAGAACCAACGGAGACGCTCCACGCGCCCACGAGCACATTCCCCTCCGCCGACCGCGCCACCGCCGAGGCGAACAGCGCGTCCGTGCCGAAGAATCCTGGCGCGTTGCGGGGGCCAAAGGTCGCGTCCACCACGCCGTTGGTGGTCACGCGCATGATGCCGAGGGTGTGGCCCATCAGAATTTTTCCGTCCGGCTCCAAGGCCAGCGAAAGGCCGGTGATGTTGACGCCGACCGGCGTGAAGCCGGAATCGCGGGTGCCGTCAATGTTTAGCCGGACGAGGCTGCGCACCACGCCGTCGAAGGTCAGAAAACTTCCGGCCACGACAATCTTTCCATCGGGCTGCACGAGGATGGCGCGCACGTCGGCGTTCGTGAGCGGCGCGCGGAAGGTCACGTCCACCGTGCCGTTGTCGTTCAGGCGGGCGAGGCCGCTGACGGTGAAGTTGGTTTTCCCGTCGTTGTAGAAAGAGAACGAACCGCCGACCAAGACCTTGCCGCTCTGCAAAGCCAGCGCGCCAACCCCTTGCTCGCTGAGGCCGCGATCCGTGACCGAGAAGCTGTTGGAAAACGTGTTATCAATGGTGCCGTTGAAATTCAGGCGGCGAATGAACCCGGCGGTCGTTCCCGCCGAGCCGGCCACGATGACTTTGTCGTCCGGTTGCACCACCACGGCGTTGCCCACCAACCCGGCGTCGGTGAAGCGGACAAACGTGTTGTCCATCGTGCCGTTGGTGTTCAGGCGGGCCACCGGAAAGCTCGAGCTAAAGTCGCTCAGAAATCCGCTGATGATGATCTTCCCGTTCAACTGCCGGGCCAGGCCGGTGACAAAATTGTTGTTCAGCAGCGGCGAGGTGAAGGTGTTGTCGGTCACGCCATTTGTGCGCAGCCGCACGAGGCCGTTCCGGCACGCGCCGAAGGCGGCGGTGTAATTGCCGGCGGCGAGAATTTTCCCGTCATCCAGCACCAGCAGCGCGCGCGTGGTGAAGTTCACGCTGGGCATGTTGATGCAGGGGGGATTGAACGAAGTGTCTATGAAGCCGTTGGCGCTGCTTTGCGCGCTTGTGGACACGGCCATCGCCAAAACCAAGAGCGCGGCGAAGAAAGCGGAACAACGTCGTGAGTCGAGCATGGCGCGGAATTTGGCGGAAGAACGCGCGGGCGGCAAGGACGCGAGTGGAGCGTAACGATCCGGGTGGGGTGGGTTTTGTCGCGCCGCGACAAAACCAGCCCGCGCAGAGCGGGCGCCCTAGGAACCCGTGACGTGAATGCGCGCTCGGCCTTCCGGCGGGCCGCTCTGCGCGGCCCGACTGGTCGCAGCGCGACCAGTTCCACCTTGCGAAACAAGGGTGCTGTCAGCACCCGCCCAAGCTTTACCGACTTTCCCCTTTATCCTAGGGCCGGACGGACTTAAGAAGCTTCCCGG
>JANOAY010000891.1:0-5498 GCA_031411375.1 Pedosphaera sp.
GGAGTTCCAACTGCGCGTCACCGACCCGCTCGGCGCGGTGGTGGCCTCGGCGAAGAAATAATTTTCCACGCACACGAACATGAAAACCATTCTCACCTGCGCCGCCTTGCTCGGTTCGCTCACCTTGGCCAGTGCGGACTGGCGGCAGTTTCGCGGCCCTTCCGGCAACGGCGTGGTCAACGATCCCGCGCTGCCCACCCAGTTCGACGTGAAGAACATTCACTGGGCGATTGATCTGCCGGGGCGCGGACTGAGCAGCCCCATCATCGTCGGCGACCGTGTGTATCTTACGGCGGCGAGCGGGCCGAAGCAGGATCGGCTGCACGTCCTTTGTTTCAGCGCGAAGGACGGGAAGAAACTTTGGGAGCGCCAGTTTCGCGCCACGGGCCGCACGATGGCCCACGAGAAAACCTGCGTGGCCGCGCCCACGCCGGTCAGCGACGGCGAGCGCATCTTCGCCTTCTTTTCCTCGAACGACGTCCTCTGTCTCGACCTCGACGGCAACCTGCTCTGGCTGCGCGGTCTCACGCATGATTATCCAAACGCGAGCAACAGCCTCGGCATGTCGTCGTCGCTCACCGTCGCGGATGGCGTGCTCATCACCATGGTGGAGAACGACAGCGAATCCTTCACCGCCGGACTCGATGCGAAGACGGGCGTGAACCGCTGGAAGCTCGACCGCCCGAAGATGGCGAACTGGACTTCCCCTGTGCTGCTCGAAGTGAAAGGCCGGCCTACGCTCGCCATTCTGCAATCCGGCAAAGGCATCAGCGCCGTGGAGCCGAAGACCGGCCGCATCGTGTGGGAATATGGCGACGGCGCTTCGACGATTCCTTCCGCGACGCCGAGTGATGGCATTCTCTACGTGCCGTCGAAAGGCGTGACCGCACTGGAGCCGTCGCCGGAAGGCAATTCACCGAAGCAACTTTGGCGCAACGGACAGTTCGCGCCGGCCACGGCGAGTGCGGTGATTTTGAACAACCGCGTGTTCACGCTGAACGGTGCGGGCGTCCTGAGCGCGGGCGATGCGAAGGACGGCGCACGCCTCTGGCAGTTACGGCTCAAGGGACCGTTTAGCGCCACGCCCGTCGGCAGCGGCACGCATCTCTACTGCGTGAACGAGAAGGGGATTCTGCAAGTCGTGGACACCGCCGCGCCGCAAGGGGCTATCGTCAGCGAACTGGACTTGGGCAAGACCATCCTCAGCACGCCGTCCATTGATGGCGGTGCGGTATACGTGCGGAGCGATGGGAAGCTGTGGAAGCTGGGCAAGTCGTAGGAGCGCGGATCGCCGAGTCCGCGAGTTCGCAATTCTCGAAGCACCAGCTTCCAGCCCGGCGCAATGGGGTTCCGATAAAACCTTGAACCACGTAAGACACGGAAAACACGGAATCAAAAAAACGCTGCCCATCGAACCAGAACGCTGAACGGGTGTTTGGCGTTCCGCCGGTAATTTTCATTCCGTGTCTTCTGTGTCCTCCGTGGTTCTTCCATTTCGGAAGAGCCATCGCGCCGGGCTGGAAGCCGGTGCTCCACATCCCCCCATCAAGGCGCCACGCGCGCGCGGAAGAACTGCTGCGCGTTCGTCGCCGGTCGCGTCAGCAGAATCGGAGCAGCTCCCGTGTGCGTGGGCGTCCAGTTCCCCGGAATGTTCGTCGAGACATCCACGACGTAATTCGATCCCACCGTGCCGCTGATCGTGAACTGGATTTGGTTGCTCGCGACGGTGGTGAGCGAGAACACCGGCGCGGCGGCGGGCGGCGAGATGGTGACGAGCGGCGTCACCGTGCCGGTCACGGCGAGGTCGGGCGCGGTGGTGTTCGCCACGTCATAGACATACCAGGTGCCGCCGACGGCGGTGGCCGCGTAGTTCACGAGGCGGAAGGTGACGTTGGTGCCGGGGCCGATGTTCTGCAACGCAGCGAAGGTCGAGAGATCAATTGCGGCGAGCGAAGTGCCGGAGCCTGAAGAGGACGAGTAACTGTTCGTCGCCACATCTACGAACGCGCCCGCGCCGACCTGCACTTGCAGCACGCCGCTCGGCGGGCCGGAGCCGGAGCGGCGGTAGTCAAAGCGGCTCACCGCGCTGAACGAAACTTTGTAGCCCGCGCTGGCGCTGATGGAAAAGAACGCGAGGTCGTTCGCCGTCGCCGCCGCGCTGGCCGAGGCCGCGTCGAAGCCGTTGCCACCCCACGCGCGCGTCGCGGCGGTGCCGCTGATCGCCACACCCGCGCCGCGCGTCAGGCCCACGACGGAGACGTTCGGCGCGTTCGTCGTCGGGGCGAGCGGCGAAGGGCCATAGCTCGTCTGCGCGCTCACGTCCCAGCCCGCGAGAATTCCTGAGTAAGAACCCGTGCTGCCCGGCGGCGCGATGGGCGTGATGTCGAGCGCGGTGTTGTTCGCCGCGTTCGCATCGCCGCCGGTTGAAACGGTGACGGCGTTCGTCACCACGGAAGGTGCATTGTTCGAGACACTCACCGTGAGTGTGAGCGCGGGAAAGGCGGCACCGGCGGCCAACGAATCCGCGCGCGTGGCCGTGAGCGTGTTCAAGACCGTGCTCCAACCGCTGCCGCTGAACGACACCGCTGTCAGCCCGGAAGGCAACGTGTCCACGACGCTGACGGTGCCGGTGGTGGCGAGCGAGCCAACGTTCGTGATGACGATGGTGTAAGTCGCATTGGTCGCGCCCTGCACAAAGGTGCCGCTGTGGCTGACGAACACGGCGAGATCAATGGATGGCAAAGCGCCGAACGAGGAGTTGCGCGGGTTCGGAGTGCCAGTGAGGAAGTCCGCGTTGTTGTTGTCTGTGTCCGTGCCGCCGTTGCTCGCGCGGAGAATCGCCGTGCTGTTGCCGCCCGCCGGCGCAGCCCCGGAACCTTCAAACGCGCCCGCCGATCCGAAGCCGACGAAATCCACCACCGCCGCGTTGGGCAGCGGACTTGCGCCGCTCAACGTCACTTGGTTCGTGACGAGAGCGAGTTTGCCATTCGCCCCGCTGATGTTGACGCCGCCGGTGACGTCCGGCGTGGGCAGCGCGCCGCCGTTCGCGCCGCCGGACGCCAGTTGTACGAGGTAATAACGGCCCGGCAAAATGCTCCCGGTGAGCGGCACGACCGTCCAGCCAGACCCGGACGCGCTCGCATATTGCACCGACCAGCCGCTCAGGCTGATCGCGCTGCCGGTGGCGTTGAAGAGTTCCACGTAGTCGTTCTGGTACGTCGCGCCGCTGTTGCCGCCGCCGCCGTAAATCTGGCTGATGGCCGCGCCTCGCGCCGAGGCCGTGTTCACCGTGAGCAGAGCAGGAGAGCTTGTGACCGCGCCCGCGAAGTTCGTGATCACCACGGTGTAATTTCCCGCGTCGCTGAGTTGCACATTGCTCTTGCTGTAAAAACTCGTCGTCGCGCCGGGCAGGTTCGTGCCTTCGAGCCGCCATTGATACGCGAGGGGCTGCGCGCCGATGGCCGTGACGGTGAAGCCCGCCGTGCTGCCCGTGATGACCGTGAGACTCGCCGGATTCGTGGTGATGAGCGGTGCAACGATCACGGTGAGCGAAGCGATGCTGCTCGTTGCGAAGCCGGACGCGTTCGTCACCACGGCGAAATAATTCCCCGCGTCATTCGCGGTTGCGCTCACGAGGTTGTAGCTGCTGTTCGTGGCGTTGAGAATCGGCGACGAGTTGAAGAACCATTGGAAGCTCAAAGGATTCGCCCCAATCGCGCTGATCGAAAAAACCGCCGCATCGCCGAAGGAAATCGTCTGGCTCTGTGGCTGGGCCGTCACGACGGGCGCGAGCGATCCGCCGCAACACAGCGAGCCTTGCACGGCCACGGAGTCCACCCACCAGCCGCCGCCTGCGACGCTGACGTCGGTCCCCGCGCGCCAACGGAACTGCACGTTCTGGCCCGCCGCCGCCGCAGGCAGCGAGACGATGACGGTGCTGAAGACGGAGTTCGTCCCGCTCCAACCCTGCCGCGCGCCGAGCGGATTGCCGGAGTCCAGGGTGTGCGTGTAGCCGCCGCTCACGAACGCGCCGCCCGCGTCAATGATGTCCGCGAACGCGCCGCCGCCGATTTTGATTTCCAGCACGCCGCCGTCGAAGTCGGTCTCGAACTGATGGCGATGGCGGAAGGTCAGTTGCGACGCGCCGGGCAGCAGCGTGATCGTGGCGGAGACAAACTGGTTTGAGCCGGTCGAACCGGGCGCGGGCGAGAAGGCGGAGTTCGGCACGGTGTCGCGCACCGCCGTCACCGTGACCCACGGCGACTCGCTGCCACCGGCGGAAGTGGTCCAGCCGGCAGGCAATGCGGGCGCGGTCACGCTGTCAAAATTCTGCGTGAAGATCGTGGACAACGAGCCGAGCGGAATCGTGAACGTGGCCACGCCGAGATTTGTCACGCCGTCCGTCAGCGACAAGGTGGCGACGAGATTCGAGCCGCACGCGCCGGTCGCGGTGAAGGTGAACGCCTGCGTCACCGACGCGCCGCCCGCGAGGAGCGCGCCGTAGTTCTGCGCCGCACCGGGCGCGGTCACGCCGCCCGTGGCGAGCAGCGTGGCGACGAGGTTGGTCGTGTTCACGTTGCCGGGATTTTGCAGAGCGAAATTCATCGTCACCGTTTCGTTCGGGTCCACCGCGTTGTTCGGCGACACGCAGCTTTCCGCATTCAGGCTCGCGCCGACGGACACGATGACCGGGCCGTTCGCCGGAGTCGTGTTGTAGATGACGAGCGCGAAATCCTGGTCCTGCGCGGGCAATTCATTCGGCACGCCGTCGGAGTTGATGCTCGTGCCGCTCACGGTGACGGTGACATTCCCGCTCACGCCCGCCGGCAGGAAGATGCTCTCCACGTTGTTGCGAAAATCCGCCGTCCCGCCCGTGGTCGAATTCGCGCCCGTGAACACGTTGCCCTTGTAAGTGTTGCCACCCACGGTCACGACGAGATCGAGATTGTTGTTGTAGGCGTTGCCGGTGGTGCTGCCGGGCGCGTCGGTCCACGCGAGCGTCACGCGCAGCGGCTTGGTCGGGTCGGCGATCACGCCGTTGATCGTGCGCGTCTGGCCGCTGGCGGTGAATTTGTCCCCGGGCAATTGATCGCGCAGCAGCCGCGCCACGCCGTCGAAAGCCATGCCGAGATTTGCTTCGCCCAAGCCCTGATTGTTGGAAGGCAGCGTGTCGTTCGCGCTCACGCCGTTCATGTAGCGCGCGGAGTTCAGGAGGAAGGCTTTCGTCATCGCGGCGCTCGGCACGGTCAGCGAGCTGTTGATGAAGTTCTGGCGAATCAACGCGCACGCGCCCGCGATGGCAGGCGTGGAGTGGCTGGTGCCGGACGAGGTGGTGAAGAACTGCTGGCCGAGCGGGAAGAAATTATTCGTGCTGCCCACCGTGCCGCCGCCGGGCAGCGCACACACGCCCTCGCCGCTGAAGCACGCGATGGCCGAGCCGTTGCCGTTCGTGGTGAGGACCGACTGCGCGACGCCGCCGGTGATGTGCGTGCCGGGCG
>JANOAY010000892.1:0-2417 GCA_031411375.1 Pedosphaera sp.
CTTTAATTTCCTCCGCCAGTTCGTCGTGGCGCTTCTGTCGGGCGGCGCGTTCTTCGTCGGTCTTGGGCGCGTTCTTGCGCGAGCGTGGAGAAATCTCGGCGCGCTCGGTTTCCTTGTTGCCCAGATCGCGGATGTCGCGGAGCACGTCGGACTTGGCAAGTTCGGCCAGCGAGCCATGGACTTGGGCGAGTTGCCAGGCGGTAGTTTCGCCGATGTCTGGAATCGCCAGCGCGTGAATCCATCGGTGCAGAGGAGCCTGCTTTGCGCGTTCCAGCGCCTCAATGACCTTCGTCGCGTTCTTTTCTCCGAAGATGCGCGGCTCGTCGTCGGTGCCGAGGTTCAGTTTGCCGAGTTGTTCGATGTTGAGGTTGAAGAGATCGAGCGGTTCATTCACCAGCCCGCGCTCGACGAGTTTCTCCGCGACGATGCCGCCGAGCGATTCGATGTCGAGGGCCTTGCGCTGCGCGAAGTATTCGACGCGGCGCGTCTTCTGCGCCGGACAGCCGGCCACGTTCTCGCAGCGCCACGCGACTTCCTGCTCGCCTCCAGCAATTATCTCGCGCGCCACCGGACCGCCGCACGCGGGACATTTGCCGCCGATGTGCGCGAACAAATCAAACTCCTGCGCGCCGGGCGGGCGCTTGCTCTTCACCGCTTCGAGCACTTCGGGAATGACCATGCCGGCCTTGCGGATGACCACGGTATCCCCGATGCGGATGTCTTTGCGGCGGATTTCATCTTCGTTGTGCAGCGTGGCGCGCGCGACGGTGGAGCCTTGCACGAAGACGGGTTCCAACTCGGCCACCGGCGTGAGCACGCCAGTGCGCCCGACCTGCACGGTGATGTTGCGTAGCAACGTCTCGGCGGGCGTGATCCACGGGATGGGCTTGTGAACAATCGCGTGGCCGGGCGCGCGCGTCTTGGCCGGGATGCGCTGCGCGTCGTCTGCGCGATTGACCTTCAACACGATGCCGTCAATCTCGTAGGGCAACTGGCGGCGCAAATCTCGCGTCTCGTCGTAGCCGCAGACAATTTCCTTCCGGTAAATCGTCAGCACTTCCTCGATGCCATCGCAGACCCAGTGCCGTTGCGTGGGCAGACCGAAGCGCGCGAGCGCCTTGAGCATTTCATCGTGCGTGGCGAACTCGATGCCTACGTGCGCACCGACGGCGTAGAACACCGCGCTGATGCGGCGTTGCGCCACAAGCTTCGGGTCGAGCTGCTTGAGCGCGCCCGCGGCAGTGTTGCGCGCATTGGGAAAAGCCTTCTCACCAGCGGCGACAAGTTTCGCGTTCACGGCGTCGAAATCTTTCGTGGCGATGTAGGCTTCGCCGCGCACTTCGAGCAGCGCGGGCGGATTTTTCAGGTGCAACTCCAGCGGCACGGCACGCACGGTGCGGAGGTTGGCCGTGATATCGTCGCCCATCTGGCCGTCGCCGCGCGTGACGGCGAGCGCGAGCTTGCCGTGACGGTAGTGAACGCTCAGGGACACGCCGTCCACCTTCGGTTCCATCGCGTATTCCACGCGGTCGCGGCCGAGCTGCTTGCGGATGTTCACGTCCCACGCGAGCAGTTGCGCCAGCGTGTTCTCGTCCTGCTCGCGGTTGCGCTTATCGCGGTCAGGTTCTTCTTCTTTAGTCGGGTGTTCCGCGCCTTCGATTTTTTCCAGCGAGAGCATCGGTTGCAAATGCGCCACGCGCGCGAAGCCCTCCGTGGTCGCGCCGCCGACGCGCTGCGTGGGAGAAGTGGGCGTGATGAGTTCCGGGAACTGCTTCTCCAAATCCACCAGCTCCTGATACAGCCGGTCGTAATCAAAGTCGCTCAACGCGGGCCGCGCCTCGACGTAGTAGGCGTGATCGTGGCGGCGAATTTCCTCGGCCAGTTCGGCGTGTCGTTGCTGCGCGGCGGCGTGTGTCATCGGTCGTGTCGTGTTCCGTCGGGACGCTGAAGGAATCCGGCGCGGTGATCAAATCAAAGTCGGGCGCGCAGCCGTCTTCGTTCTCTTGGCCCGGACTGCGGCGCAAGAATTCTTTCCCGGCGGGCCGGTGTCCGGCACGCTGCGGGCTCCAAATGTTTTCACATGAAACGAACGCCACACGCCGCCGTGATGTTGCTCACGGCTTTTCTCGGAGGGACCAGTTGCACGCTCGCGCCGCGATCTGATGCCGGAAGCACGGAGACGGTTGGACGTCATGGCACGAACCGCATCGTCACGCCGGTCAACCAGGTGCTCACGCCGCACGGACGGCAGATCGAACTGCCGAAGATGCGGCCGCAGGGCGTGGCGCTGAGTCCTGATGGCAAGCTGTTCGCGGTCTCCGGCAAGACGAGTGAACTGGTGCTGATTGATCCGCTGACCGGGAAAATTCTCCAGCATGTCAACCTGCCGTCGGCGCAGGATCAGGAGCCGGAGCCGG
>JANOAY010000893.1:0-2580 GCA_031411375.1 Pedosphaera sp.
AGATTCCTGTGTCGTGGTCCAACCCCGGGCGCCCGTGTTGCCCCGGCTGCACGCTTGACGCCCCGTCCCGTCCCCACATCCTCCTGGCATGAACACCGAGGCTGGCCGCCCCACTCCGCCGCCCCTGCCCGGCCGCGCCGCGAGTGCGCGGCAACGCGTGCTGCAAGTTATTCTGTGCGCGGCCATCGTGGTGCTGGTGATCGTCTCCATCGTCTTCGCCCTCGTGCTGTGGAAATTCAGCTTCTCCACTGACGCCACAACTCAGACCGCGCCAACGCCCGAGAGAGCTTTCACCCCGCCGGTCGCTCCGGACAGTTTGCTTCTGCACGTTCAAAGCAGTGCGTTCAATGTCCTGCGCGGAGAGCGTCTGACCACCACCGGGGCCGGCGGCGTCGAAGTCCGCGCCGGCCATCTCGCCGTGCATGACACCGCGCGCCTCCGCCCACAGAACGCCATCACCGTCTCCGCCTGGTTCAACGCGCGCTCGTATGATCAACCCATGACCGTGGCGGGCCGCGCGCAAACCGGCCCGCCGTGGCGCTACCCGTTTCTCTCGTGGCTGGTCCGCATCAACACCGAGTCGTTGATGGAGATCGACGTGGGCCACGCCCAAAACTACACGCCCTCCGGCTGGAACGTCCCGCCGCTTCAGCCGAACCAATGGTATTTCGTGGCCATGACCTTCGATGGTCAGACCAAGAAATTGTTTCTGAACGAGTCACACATCACTTCGATGAGCAGCGGCTCGCCGAACAGCCAGCCGCGCATCCATTACACGCCGGGCCGCGCCATCCTGATCGGCGCGGATGAATCGGACGCTCCCGTCGGGGACCGATTCCAGGGAATGATTGATGACGTGCGGATTTATGATCGCGCCCTGTCGGCGGAGGAAGTGCAACAAGTATTTCAGGAAGGGGCGCGCAGACTGCCGCTGCGGCGGTAGCTGCCAAGCAAACGGAGTTGCGGACCGCCGAGTCCGCAGTCGGGCTTGGCGAAGGCAACGAGTTGTAACTAAATCCGATGTCTGATCCCGCGGACAAGGCTGACCGCCACTCCCACGCAAAATGAAATTCCCTCCGCCCGCATCCTTCCCTAACCTCCGCGCGTCACCCGAACGCACATGAGCAACACGAACACGCCCGCCGCCGCCACCACCGGCGCGAAGCCCGAAGCGCGCCGCCTCCGCGACCTCTCGCCGCAACAACGCAAGTCCGGTCTCGCCGCGTGGCTGGGCTGGCTCTTCGACGGGCTGGACATGCACCTCTACGGGCTGGTGGCCGCGCCGTTCGTCGCGCTGCTGCTCGGTCTCGCCGCCACGGACACGGCGAACGCGCTGGTGCGGGAAAAGAGTTCGTGGATTCAAGCGGCGTTTCTCGTCGGCTGGGCGCTGGGTGGCGGCTTCTTCGGGCGGCTCGGCGACAAACTCGGGCGCAGCCGCGCGCTCAGTCTCACCATTCTCACCTACGCTGTGTTCACCGGACTTTCCTTCTTCGCCCAGACCTGGTGGCAACTGCTCATCTTCCGCTTCCTCGCCGCGCTCGGCATCGGCGGCGAATGGGCCGTCGGTTCCTCGCTCTTGTCCGAGACGTGGCCCAGGCGCTGGCGCCCCTGGATTGCGGCGGTGTTGCAGACCGGCGTGAACCTCGGCGTGCTGCTGGCGTGCCTCACCACTTTTCTCATGGCGGGATCGCATCCCAAGTATGTCTTCCTCGTGGGCATCCTGCCGGCGCTGCTGGTCTTCTGGATTCGGCGGCACGTGCCCGAGCCGGAAGAATGGCACGCCGCAAAAAAACAGGCGCGCGGGAAGGAACCGGGCATTTTGGATCTGTTTGGACCGGCCATCCGCCGCACCACCTTCCTCACCATCATCGTGTGCGCCTGCGGCCTCACGGCCTGGTGGGCCTTCATGTTCTGGCACATCCAGCACCTGTTCAATCTCCCGGAGTTGAAAGACTGGGCGCAGGCGGACCGCAAGCAACTGGTCAGCGTGGCTTTCTTCCTCGTCATCACCGCGTCCATCGCCGGAAACTTTTTCGTCGGCTTCCTCGCGCAGCGACTGGGCTACAAACGCTGCATCGCGCTCATGTATTTCGGCTTCTTTCTCGCCATGTTTTTCACCTTCATCCAGGTGCGTGATTACAAGTCGCTCGTCTATTTCTGGTTTCCGCTCGTGGGATTCTTCTCCGGCATCTTCGGCCTGTTCACCATGTATCTGCCGCCGCTCTTCCCCACGCTGCTGCGGACGACGGGGGCCGGGTTCTGTTACAACATCGGGCGCATCGCCTCGGCGGCGGGCGTGATCACGTTCGGGCTGTTTGCCAAGGTCGGCGACTTCCGCACCGCCCTGCTCTACGCGTCCTTCCTGTTTCTGCCCGCAATGCTGGTGGCGCTGATTCTGCCGGAGCCACCAGACCTCGCGGCCACAGAGTGAACATTGCCGACGCCAATCATCACGGGCCGAACACACGGCAGGGTCCGCATTGGGCGGAGCGCGGGTTTTCAACCCGCAGCAACGTGCTTCAGACGAGCGTGCCAAAACTTGCTGGCACCGTTCTCCTTCTCACATTGCTGCGGGTTGAA
>JANOAY010000894.1:0-1519 GCA_031411375.1 Pedosphaera sp.
CGACCTTTCTCATCACGGCTACGAAAAACAGTTCGCCGCCCGCAATTGCCTCGCCCGTTTCCAGACGGCTTCGCTACCGTCGCGCATCCATGAACGAAACTTCGTCGAACAAACGCTGGCTCGTCCTCGCCGCCGCCTTCCTCGGCTGGATGTTCGACGGCATGGAGATGGGCATCTTCCCGCTCGTGGCGCGGCCCGCACTTCAGGAGATGCAGACGGCGGCGCAGATCGTGGACGAGCAGTTCGTGCAGCTCTGGATGGGGCGCATCACCGCGATGTTTCTCCTCGGCGCGGCGGGCGGCGGACTTGTCTTCGGCTGGCTCGGCGACCGCATCGGGCGCGTGCGCGCGATGTCCGCGAGCATCCTCTGCTACTCGCTGTTCACCGGGCTGACCTATTTCGCGCAGACGCCGTGGCAGTTGGGCGGGCTGCGCTTCATCGCCGCGCTCGGCATGGGCGGCGAATGGTCGCTCGGCGTGGCCCTGGTCATGGAAACGTGGCCCAAGGAAAAGCGTCCGCTCATGGCCGCGCTCATCGGCGCGGCGGGCAATCTCGGCTACGTCGTCATCGCCACGCTCGCGCTGTTTTTTCCGGTCACCAAAGATTCGTGGCGCTGGGTGATGATGGTCGGCGCGGCCCCGGCGGCGCTGACTTTTTTCATCCGCCTCTTCGTGCCAGAGTCCGAACGCTGGCGCGAGTCGGTGCAGAAATCCGGCGCGGCGAAACCGTTGCGAGAAATTTTCTCCGGGCCGCTGATCAAGCCGACCTTGCTCGCCATCGTCTTCGCGTCGGTCGCGCTGATCGGGACGTGGGGTTCAATTCAATGGCTGCCGCTCTGGGGCGACCAGATGGCCGGCGCGGCGCACCCGCGCGCGAAGGCTTACACGCAACTGCTCTCGGCGCTCGGCGCGGTGATTGGCTGCCTAATCGGGCCGTGGCTCGGGCAAAAGTTCGGACGCCGCCCGACATACGCGGCGCTGTGCTTCGCGTCGCTGCTGGTCTGCGCGTATCTTTTCCGTTTCGTCCACGGCTATGGCGGCGAGTTCCTGTTCATGGTGTTTCTCGCCGGCGGCGTGACGGCTTCGTTCTACGGCTGGCTGCCGCTGTATTTGCCGGAACTGTTCCCCACGCGCGTGCGGGCCACGGCGCAGGGCGTGGCGTTTAACTCCGGCCGCATTCTCGCCGCGCTCGGCGCGTGGCAGATGGGCGAGCTGATGAATTTCTTCGACAAGAGCTACGCGAAGGCGGGCGCAACCATCACGCTGATTTACGTGGTGGGAATGCTGGTCATCTGGCTCGCGCCGGAAACAAAGGACAGGCCGCTGCCGGAGTAGCGGGCCTGGGAGCGCCGGCTTCCAGCCGGCGCGTTTCCGGCCCGAGCACGCGTTCGCGCCGGCAAGGATGCCGGCGCTCCCAGGTTCCGCTCACGTCTTCCCCGTGTGCCGGATGTCGCGGCCTTCGTAGAGATAGACCACTTCCTCGCCGATGTTCGTGGCGTGGTCGGCGATGCGTTCGAGGC
>JANOAY010000895.1:0-10355 GCA_031411375.1 Pedosphaera sp.
GCGCCGCCGGTGGAAAAGGCCGGGCAGTCGTTCGTCGTCGGGCCGCGCAGTGAGAAAATTTCCGTGCCGTTCAGGAAGACGCGCGCGCCATCATCCACCGCGTTCGAGAACGTGAGCGAGAGTCCGACGGTGGAAGCGACGTTGAAGTGCGTGCGGAAATAGTTTGGGCGACCGCCCGCGCCGCCGGCATTGGGCGCAGGAAGATTGGTGGTGGTGCATTGCGCGAGCAGCGCCGCCGTGGTCTCGCCGCCGGTGAAGCCGCCCGCGCCAGACGGCCACGCCGAGTCGTCGAAGGCCGCCGTTTCCCAGCCGTTGGTGGTCTGGCAGTTCGTCTGGTAACGCCAGACCTTGGTGCGCGGAACGAGGTTGGTCAGTTGCGCCTGCGCGCCGGCCACCGTGACCAGCACCGCTACGCCGAGAAGGGAACGAACCAGTGTTTTGAGAGAGGCACGCATAAATAGTTTGTGTCGAACGGCCATAACCGGCCCGCCGGCCTTCGTGAAACATGTTCCGAGAACGCCAAGGTTTTATGAGCACGAAACGGGCGGCGGCGGTTTTTGAGTTGCGGCTGGCATAGTCCATCCGGCCCGCGAAAGAAAGCCAATTGTCCCGGAGATTGTTGCCGTCGGAAGCAGAGCGGTGGCTTAAAATCATTTCCGTCTTGGCAGTGGGACGCCGCCTTCCCCTCACCCCGGCCCTCTCCCCAGCGGAGAGGGAGAACGGTATTCAGCCTCACTGCTGTCCAGCGCGTTCGATACGTCGAACGCTGCGTGACTTTCTCCCTCTCCCCGAGGGTGAGGGGAAACGCGCTCGGACCGGACGTCCCTATCCAGAAATTACTTTTAGCCGCCGCTCCAAACGAAAAAAATCTTCCGCGCGGCAACCTTGTTTTACGCGCGCGCTTCCGCTATTCACCCTCCCGTCCCAACGCTCATACCATGAACACCTCGCTGTTCCGCGCCCTCTCGCTATGGATCATTCTGTCCTGCTGGCTGGTCCCGGACGGCGCGCGCGCGCAGACCGCCGGCGGCACGAACGACTACTCGCTCACCATCATCGTGCTCGAAGGCTCGGCCACCATCGCGCCCGGCGGCACGGACAACTGGGCGCCCGCGAAGCTCAAACAGAAACTTCTCCCGCGCGACAAAATCCACACCGAAGCCCTCAGCCGCGTGGTGCTGCGCTCGTCTTCCGGCGTGGATCAGGAGATGCGCGAACGCACCGACCTCGTCGTGAAAGATCCGCGCGCGGGCAGCGAGCGGCCCGTCATTGAACTCGTGCGCGGCTACCTGCGCTCGTTCATTCGCGGTCGTTCGACGGACCTTGAGTTCAACAACCTCACGGCGGCGGCGGCGCGCGGCACCGAGTTCGTCTCGGCGGTGGACGCAGACGGGCGCGTCACGATCACCGTTTTCGACGGCATCGTGGACCTCATCAATCCGCAGGGCGCGGTCACGATCACGAACGGCTGGCAGGGCGCGTCCGTGGCCGGCGCTCCGCCCGTGCTCTCGCCCGCGCTCAACGCGATTAATGTCATCCAGTGGGTGCTGCACTATCCCGGCGTGCTCGACGTGGAAGAACTGCCTTGGGACCGCGCGGTGAAGAATGAATTGAGCGCGTCGCTCGCCGCGTATCGCAGCGGTGATCTGGTTGCAGCGTTGAATGCGTATCCGGCGAACCGCGCGCCGACGACCGATGCGGAGAAAGTTTATCGCGCCGCGCTCATCCTCGTGGTGGGTGAGGTGGAGCAGGCGGAGGCGATGTTGAATTCAGTGGCGCAACCGTCCGAGTTCAGCGCGGCACTTCGCCAGTTGATCGCCGCCGTGCGGAACGAGCCGTTCGTGAATGCCGCGCCGCCGCGCACCGCGAGCGGACTCGTGGCGGAGTCGTATTATCGCCAGTCGCAATTCGATCTCGAAGGCGCGCGAGCCAGCGCGCGGGCGGCCACGGAGGTTGCGCCGCAGTTCGGCTTCGCGTGGGCGCGGCTGGCGGAACTGGAGTTCAGCTTTGGTCGCGTGGACGCCGCGCGCGCCGCTTTGGAAAAAGCCCTTGAGCTCTCACCGCGCCACGGCAGCGCGCTGGCGTTGAAGGGATTTCTCCTCAGCGCAGAGAACAAAATTAGCGCGGCCATCCGGCAGTTTGATGAAGCGATTCTCGTGGATGGCGCGCTGCCCGAAGCGTGGCTCGGGCGCGGCCTGTGCCGGCTGCGGATCGGCGACGCGGGCGGGCGCGAGGATTTGCGCACGGCGGCGGCGCTGGCCCCGAACCGCTCGGTGCTGCGGAGCTATCTCGCGAAATCATTCAGCGACGCGGGCGACGACCGCCGCGCCACACACGAGCTGGAACTCGCACGGCAATATGATGCGAAAGACCCGACGAGCTGGCTCTACTCCGCGCTCCACCAGCAGCAGCAGAACCGCATCAACTAAGGCATCCGCGATCTGGAACGCTCGCAGGAGCTGAACGACCACCGCGCGCTCTATCGCTCGCGGCTCCTGCTCGACCAGGACAGCGCGGTGCGCGCCGCGAATCTCGCGGGCCTCTATCAGGACGCGGGCATGACCGACGTGAGCGTGCGCGAGGCCGGCCGGGCGGTGAGCGACGACTACGCGAATTACTCCGCGCATCTTTTCCTGGCCAACAGCTACGAGCGGCTGCGCGATCCGAAGCAGGTCAACCTGCGCTACGAGACGCCCGCCTTTGCCGAGTATCTCATCGCGAACCTGCTCGCGCCGGTCGGTGCCGGCACGCTCTCGCCCGCGATTTCGCAGCAGGAGTATTCCAAGCTCTTCGCGCGCGACGGCTTCGGCGTGAGTTCCACCACGGAGTATCAGAGCGGCGGCAACTGGTTCCAGGAGGGCGCGCAGTACGGCACCTTGGGCAACAGCAGCTACTCGATTGAAGGACTGTATCGGAGCGACCACGGCCAGCGCCCGAACAACGGCCTCGAGCAGCGGCAGTTTTCCGCGCAGTTCAAACAGCAGCTCACGGCGCGCGACACGGTTTATTTCTCCGCCACCGATTACCGCGCGAAAGGCGGGGACGTGGGGCAGCGCCACGATCAGAGCCGGTTCAACCCGCGCCTGCGCACCCTGGAAACGCAGGAGCCGGTGGTGTTGGCCGGCTACCATCGGGAATGGAGTCCAGGCCACCACACGCTCTTGCTCGGCGCGCGCCTGGACGACGAATTGAGCGTGCAGAATCCGCTGGCCACCACGGTGCCCATCGGACGCAATGCGGCCGGCCAGGTCATCGGGCTGGCGCAGCGCACGGGCTTGAATGAGAACTACCGCAGCCAGCTCACAATCTACTCCGCCGAGTTGCAGCAGATCATGGAGCGGCCGGGCCACTCCACCGTGGTGGGCGGGCGCTACCAGGGCGGCGAGATCGAAACCGAGGTCGAGCAAAACCGCTTCGTCAACCCGTTCTTCTTTTCCGAGCTTCAATACTCCGCGCGCCAAAAAGTTTCCTCCGATTTCGGACGCCTCTCCTTCTACGGCTATCACACCTGGAGCGTGGTCGAGGAGCTGCGGCTGATCGGCGGGCTGACCTACGACCGCTTGGAATATCCGGCGAACTTCCGCTCGCCGCCGGTTCAGGACGGTGAAGAAACGGTCTCACGCCTTTCGCCCAAGGCCGGCCTCATCTGGACGCCCTGGCGGGACGGCGTGGCGCGGCTCGGCTACGCGCAAGGGCTGGGCGGTGCGAGCATTGATCAAAGCTTTCAGATCGAGCCGTCGCAGGTTGCGGGCTTCAATCAAAGTTTCCGCAGCATCATTCCCGAGTCCGTCGTGGGCGCGACGGCGGGCGCGCGTTTCGAGAGCCAGGCCTTTTCACTCGAGCAACGGTTTCCCACCGACACCTACGTGGCGCTCTCCGGGGAATGGCTGCGCTCCCAAGTGCATCGTGACGTCGGCGGCGTGGATTACACCGTGAGCGCCGATCCCATTCTCATCGGCCGGCCCGGGCAGTTGCGGGAACGGCTGGAGTACGACGAGCGCGCGCTGACCGTGACGCTGAACCAGTTGCTCGGCGCGAACTGGGCCTTCGGCGCGCGCTACCGCGTGAGCCAGGCGGAACTGGATGATGAGTATCCGCAACTCACGCCTGGCCTGCCCATCTCCGGCTCCGGCCTGAGCGCGCGCCGGCATTCCGAGGCCCTGCTGCATCACGCGGGCTTGCAGGCCCTCTACCATCATCGTTCCGGGTTTTTTTCCCAGGCGCAGGCGCTCTGGTTCGCGCAGGACAACAACGGGGCGATCCGCGGCGAGACGGGCGATGACTTCTGGCAGTTCCACGTCTTCGCGGGCTGGCGCTTTTGGCAGCGGCGCGCGGAAGTGACGGTCGGCGTGCTGAACCTGCTGGATCGGGATTACGAACTGGAACCGCTGAACTTCTACACCGAGCAGCCGCGCGAACGCACTTTCGTGGCGCGGCTGAAGTTCAAATTTTGATTGGCGCAACGTGGCGGAAATTTCCAGTCGCTCAATGAAAGCCCCAGCCACACCCGGAAAAAAACTGCGCGGCCTTTGGACCGGAGCCGTGCTCGCCGTGCTCGCGGGCTGGCTCACGGCCAGCGGACTGTTCGGCGACCGGCTCAAGACCTGGAGCTACGAGGCTCCGTGGCATTACCGCAACGAGCCGACGCCGCGCGAGGTCGTGATCGTTTTCCAGGACGAGGAATCGGAGCAGCGCCTCGTCCAGCCGGGTTTGGACAAATGGGACCGGCGCCTCCACGCGCGGCTGCTGGACCGGCTGAAGGCCGACGGCTCGCGGACGGTGGTGTTCGACTTGAAATTCGACAAGGCCTCCCCGGACGCGGCCGAGGACGCGGCCTTCGCCGCCGCCCTCCGCGCGCACGGGCGCGTGGTGCTGGGCATTGATTACGCGAAGTCCGGCGACGCCGGCGGCGCGGGCCTGGGCGGCAGTTGGACGCAGGTCTTCCCCATTCCGCTCTTCGCCACCAACGCCGCCGGACTCGGCCTCCTGCAAGTGAAGCCCGACACCGATCCGGTCGTACGCGAACTGTTTCCCGGCTTCGCCAAGGCGGGCGGCGGACAGCCGCTGCCGACCACGACCTGGCGTGCGGCGGAACTGGAACACGCCCCCGTCACCCTCGACCCGGCGCGCATGGAGGACGAGCGCTGGCTGAATTACTACGGCCCGCCCGGCCGCATTGATCACGTCAGCTACCATCGCGCGCTCGACACGAACCAGGTGCCGCCCGGATTTTTCCGCGACAAAGTCGTGCTCGTCGGCCCGCAGCCGCAGGTCGGTTACACCGGCGCGGGCAAGGACACCTTCAACAGTCCCGGCTCGCTCGGCGGCACGTCGTATTTCTCCGGCGTCGAGATTCACGCCACCGGTCTCGCCAATCTCCTGCGCTCCGAGTGGCTGCGCCGTTTGCCGCCCGCCGTCGAGTTTCTCCTGCTCGGCGTGTGCGGCGTGCTCTTCGGGCGCGGCCTCGTGAGTTTGCGCCCACGTCTCGCTGCGCTCGCCGCCGTCAGTGCCGCCGCGCTCGTCACCGCCGCCGCCGTGCTGGCCGCGTCGCACCGGCATGTCTGGTTCTCGTGGCTGATCATTGTCCTCGTGCAAATCCCCATCGCCTGCGGCTGGGCCGTCCTCTTCCAATGGGTGCAGGCGCAGTTGCAAAACCAGTTTCTCGAACAGTCCATGTCCATGTATCTCTCGCCCAAGCTCGTGAAAAAATTCGCGCGCGACAAAGACCGCTCGCTCCTCCTGCCCGGCGCGCAAAAGCAGACGCTCACCTTTCTCTTCAGCGACATCGCCGGTTTCACCAGCGTCTCCGAGGGCATGGATTCGGACGAACTGGCCCTGATGATGAACGAGTATTTCGAGCGCGCCGTCGGCAGTTGCGTTCATCCGACCGACGGCACGGTGGTGAAATATATTGGTGACGCCATCTTCGCCTTTTGGAACGCGCCCGAGCCGCAGGCCGACCACGCGCGCCGAGCCTGCGACGCCGCGCTCCGTTTCCGCGCCATGAGCAGCACCGAGGTGCGCGGGAAGAAACTCGTCACCCGCATCGGCCTGCACACCGGCGTGGCCAACGTCGGCAACTTCGGCAGCTCCACGCGCGTGGATTACACCGCCATCGGCGAGGACGTGAACCTGGCCGCGCGCATGGAAGGGCTGAACAAATACCTCGGCACCACCGTGCTGCTGACCGGCGCGGTGCGGGCCGCGATGGGCGAGGACTTTTCCACGCGTTACCTCGGGCGTTTCCAGCTCAAGGGCTTCGAGCACGCGGCGGAGGTGTATGAATTGGTCGGTCCCACGGACACCGCGGGCGCGACCACGTTCTTCAACCAGTTCGATCACGCCGTCCAAGTTTTTCAGAAAGGCGACTTCGCCGCCGCCGGAGAAATCTTCCACCGCGTCCAGGACGCGCTGCCGCACGACGGTCCCACCAAGTTTTACCTCAAGCACCTCGAAGAACTGCGCAGCCACCCGCTGCCGCCGGAGTGGCGCGGCGAAGTGGAGCTGAAGGAGAAGTAGTCGGCCCTGGGAGCGCCGGCATCCCTGCCGGCGCGAAGGTGGGTTTCGTCGCGCGGCGATGATTTCTCAGTGGGGCAGGCGTCCCGCCCGCCTGAGTTCGAAGGCCGTCCCGGCGGTCGAAAAGAACCACCAGCCGAGACGGCCGGTGGACGCGCGGCAACCGGGACGGCAGCCCCACTACAGCGCGCTGCCGGTTTGTAGCCGGCAGAACAGGCGCGCTCACTTCCGCGCCGCCGGAACTTGCCAAAGCTGATCTCCCTTCGCGGCCCCTGCCAGTTGCAAACTGACAGCAGGCTGCCCCCCTTCCCACACCGCCGGTCAAATTATCCTACAGCTTTCCGCGCCCCCTGCCGATGGCTTGTCTCGCCACGAACATGATCGGTCTTGATTCAGCATTTGCCGCCTTGCGCGCGCTCCGGGTTGGTCCCGAACGCACGCGGCTCGCCTCTGCCTGCGTCCGGACCGGGCGGTGCGCGGTGTCATTCCTCCCGCAGTGCGTGCGGGGCGGGATGAGAAGCCTGAACCAATCCGCAGCCAGCCAAACCCATGAATGCCTCCCCACTTCGCTCCCACATTCTTTGCCGCCTCAATAGATTTCTCGCGACGGCACTCCTCGTGATGGCTGGCGTGCTGGCGGCGCAGGCGCAGATCGTGCGCCCGTTCACGCTCATCTTCACCACCAACAAGCAGGCCGACATCGCCATCATCGGCAACACCCTGCACACCAGCTCGAACGGCGCGGTGCGTGCGAACACGGCCGCCACCAACCTCCTCGTCAACAACGCCAACTGGATGGCGCGCGTGGACGTGGACAGCGACACTAACACCTTCACCTCCAGCGCCGCGAGCTTCACGCTGCCCACGAACGGCGCGGTCATGTTCGCGAAATTGTACTGGGGCGCGGGCTCCAACGCCGGCAACGCCGGCGCCGAGGGCGCTCCGAACGCCGCCCTGCGCGGCCAGGCGCTGATTTCGTTCAACGGCGGCCCGTATTTCTCCATCACCAACTCGACGCTGGACCTGGAATCCGGCGGCAACCGTTACCAGGGCTCGCTTGACATCACCGCCTTCGTCCGCACCAACGGCTCCGGCATCTATCAGGTGGCGAACGTCCAATCCAGCACCGGCAACAACACCCTCGCCGGCTGGTCCATCGTCATCGCCTACACCGACCCCGCCGCCCCGCCGCGCAACCTCGCGCTCTACGACGGCTACGCCACCGTGCAAGGCACGAACACCGTGGACATCCCGATCAGCGGCTTCACCACGCCGCAGTTCAACGCCGTCGTCACCCGCATTGGCGTCGTGGCCTACGAGGGCGACAGCGGACTGGCCGGCGGCGTCTACACCGGCGACCAAATGCGGCTGAACGGCGTGCGCCTCCCCGCAGTCTTCGACGCCTCCACGCCGACCAACGACGTCTTCAACAGCACCATCTCGCGCCTCGGCACGCGCGTCTCAACGAAGAATCCCGACTACACGAACCAACTCGGCTACGACATCAAAGTCCTCGACGCGACCGGCGTGCTGACCAACACCGAGAGCAGCGCGACCATCACGCTGACCACGGGCGGCGAAACGTATTATCCCGGCGCGGTGGCCTTCGCGACGGAACTCTACGCGCCACAAATCACCATTCCGAAGACGGTCAGTGACGTGAACGGTGGCGCGATCAATCCCGGCGACGTGTTGCTTTACAACCTGAGCGTGACCAACGCGGGCGGCGACTGGGCCACGAATGTTTTCCTCATTGATCCGGTTCCGCCCGGCACGAGCTACGTCTCGAACACCTTCCAAATCACGGGCGGCGCGAACGTGGGTCCGAAGACGGACGGGCGCGACGCGGACCAACTGGACTTCACCAACGGCGTGCTCACCGTCCGCATCGGCATGGGCGCGAACGGCACGAACGGCGGCACGCTCAGCACGAACCAATCTACGTCCATGTCCTTCATGGTGCGCGTCAGCACGAACATCGCGCACGGCACACGCATCACCAACCAGGCCACGCTTTCCTACAGCGCGCTCGTCACGGGCGTCGCCTTCGCCAGCGCCTCGACGGCGGCGGAGGTGCAGGTGGACGCGGGCATTTTTGGGCGCGTGTTTGAAGACGTGAATTACTCGGGCGGCGCGGGACGCAATTACGTTTCCTCCGCCGGGGTCGGCCTGGCGAATGCGCGCGTGGAACTTTACGGGCCGTTGAACAACTTCCTCGCTTCGACGCTCACGGACGCGAGCGGCAACTACGTCTTCAGCAACATTTCCGCAAACGCGTACTCCATCCGCGTCGTTCACAGCAGCGTGCTTTCCTCGCGGCCCGGCGCGGTCGCGGGACTCCTGCCCGTGCAGACTTTCCGCACCGACGCGAACACCGGCGTGGCGGCGGAACTGGTCAATCTCGTCGGCGGCGCCACTCCCGGCGCGACCGATCCGGCGAACAGCATTTTCACCGGCGCGCAATCGCTTTCCGCCGTGGGCGTCACGAACAACCTCTACACCGGCGGCGTGGACTTCGGTTTCAACTTCAACACCGTCGTCACCACCAACGACGCGGGCGCGGGCAGCTTGCGCCAGGTCATCGCGAATGCGAACGCGCTGGGCGGAACCGACGCGGTGATCTTCATGATTCCGAACGGCACCGCCGCGCCGGGCTTGCAATCCGGTTTCAATTTCACCAGCGGCGGCGTAGCTACGATTACTCCGGCCACGCAGTTGCCCGCGATCACGAACGGCCTCGTGCTCGACGGCTCGACGCAGCCTGGCTTCGTCACCGACCCGGTGGTTCAACTCAACGGCAACAGCGCGGGCGCAGGCGCGAACGGCCTGCTCATCACCTCCAGCGGCAGCACCATTCGTGAACTCGCCATCAACAGTTTCAACGGCAGCGGCGTGCTCATCGCGCGCGGCACGAACAACACCGTCACCGCGAACATCATCGGCGCGGACGTGACGGGCGCGCTCGCCCTGCCGAACGGCACCGGCGTGCTCATCGCGACCAACGCCACGAACAACATCATCGGCTGCACCACGGCGGGCGCGGCCAACTTGATTGCGTTCAACACCGGCGCGGGCGTCGCCGTCACCGGCACGACGAATGTGGGCAATCAAATTCGCCGCAACTCCATCTTCTCGAACGGCGGCCTCGGCATTGATTTGAATAACAATGGTGTGACGCTCAACGACCTCAACGATGCCGACACCGGTGGCAACACGCTCTTCAACTCGCCCGTGCTCACGAACGCGATCATCTCCGGCGCGAACCTCGTGCTCAACGGCTACGCGCGGCCCGGCTCCGTCATCGAACTCTTCATCGCCGAGCCGGACGCCACAGGCTTCGGCGAAGGCCGCACCTATCTCGCGACCGTGACCGAAGGCGTGAGCGACGCCGACGCCACGACCGGCACCTACTCGGGCACGATCAACGGCCTCAACCAAGGCACCGACAACACGGCGCGCTTCAGCTTCACCATCCCGTTGCCGCCCGGCGTCCGCGTCGGCACGTGGCTCACCGTGACGGCCACGGACGCGGCGGGCAACACCTCCGAGTTTGGCGGCAACGCGCCCGTCGGCGGCTTCGCTGATCTCGTCGTGGCGAAGATCGGCCCCGCGACCACCACGTCGCAGAGCGCGATTGCTTACACGATCAACGTCACGAACAACGGCCCGGCCACGGCGGTGAATGTCGTTGTCTTCGACACCTTGCCTGCGGGCGTCACGTTCGTCAGCGCGAGCAGCGGCGGCACCTTGTCCAACAACATTGTGTCGTGGCCTGTGCTCACCAATCTCGCGTCCGGCGCGCGCACGAATTACACCGTCAACGTCACCGCGCCCATCGG
>JANOAY010000896.1:0-5274 GCA_031411375.1 Pedosphaera sp.
GTCGCGCTGCTGCTGACGCCGGCCGTGCAACCCTTGCGCGCAGCGAACCCGCTGCCGCTCGAACTCGACACCAAGGATTCTTCACTCACGAAAATCGTCCTCCTCGCCGGAGAGCCTTCGAGCAAGCCGGGCCAGCACGAATACTTCGCCGACTGCGCGCTGATGTTCGGCTGGTTGAAGCAGACTCCGGGCGTGTGGCCCGTGCTGGCGCGGACGTGGCCCACGAACGAGGCCATCTTCGACGGCGCGAAATCCATCGTGGTGCTGATGGACGGCGGCGCGAAGCATCCGCTCATCGAGGAGGCGCGACAGAAGAAGCTCGGCGCACTGGCGGAGCAGGGGATTGGCTTTGCGGCGTTTCATCAGGCGGTGGATTTGCCGGCGGAGCACGCGGACAACGCGAAAGCCGCCATCGGTGGCGTGTGGCTGGCGGACATTGGTTGTCGCGGGCATTGGGACATGGACTTGAAGCCGAAGGGCGAGCATCCGGTGTTGCGCGGCGTGAAGCCGTTCACCGCGAAGGGCGACGGCTGGCTCTACAATCTGCACTTTGCGACGGACGCGGGCTTCACGCCGCTGATCGTCGGGCAGGTGCCGAACAAGTCACGCACCACGGCGGACGCGAAGAAGTTCAACGGGCGCGACGAAGTGATCGCGTGGACCTACGAGCGCGAGGGTGGCGGACGCGCGTTCTGCTTCACCGGAATTGATCTGCACAAGAACTGGGAACTGGCCGACCAGCGCCGCCTCGTGGTGAACGGCATCCTCTGGAGCGCGGGCGTGGAGGTGCCGAAGGACGGCGCGAAGGTGGAGATGAAGGCGGGGGATTTGGAGAAGTTCGTGCGCCCGGTGGCGAAGTGAAGCGCGCCCGCCGCCACGCTCCTGGTGGCACGCGCTTGCGCCGCGCGCATTGCCTCCCTACGTTTCCCCGCAATGATTCGTTCCGCCGTGACCATTTCACTCGTGCCGGAGATGCGCGGGGGGCCGTTTGTTTTCTGGGATGACCTCAACGCCAGTTGCGCGCGCGCGGCGGCCTTGGGTTTTGACGCGGTGGAACTGTTCTTCCCCGACGCGCGCGCGGTTAATGTGCCGGATGTTCAAGCCGTGCTCGCGGAACACAAGCTGTCCGTGGCCGCGCTCGGCAGCGGCGCGGGCTGGGTGAAACACAAATTGCGCCTGACCGATCCTGACGCGCGCGTGCGCCGTCGCGCCGTCGAATACATCGCACGCTTCATTGATCTCGCGGCGGAGTTTCGCGCGCCGGTCATCGTCGGCTCGATGCAGGGGCGCTGGGAGGGCGGCGTCTCGCGGCAGCAGGTTCTGAGCTGGCTCGCGGACGCGTTGAATGAACTGGGCGAAGGCGCGGCGAAGCACGGCGTGCCGGTGCTCTACGAATTTCTCAACCGCTACGAAACGAATCTGTTCAGCACGGCGGAGGATTCCGTGGCTTTCCTCCGCATGTTCCACACGCAGAACGTGAAGCTGCTCTGCGACCTCTTCCACATGAACATCGAGGAGCGCGACATCGCGGGCGCGCTGCGCATCGCGGGCGACAAGGTGGGTCACATTCATTTCGCAGACTCGAACCGACTGGCCATTGGCTGGGGACATCTGGACGTTGCGCCGATTGTCGCCGCGCTGCGCGAGATCAATTACGACGGCTACATTTCCGCCGAAGTGCTGCCATTGCCGGACGGCGAAGCCGCCGCGCGCCAGACCATCGAGAGCTTCCGCAAATTCTTCCCGCGCTAATCTGGATTCCTAGATTCACACACTACGCCATGCTGAAGCATCAACTCATCCACCCGCGCATCAACGAAGTGCTCGCGCGCGCCGGGCACCACGCGAAAATTCTGATCGCCGACGGCAACTATCCCGCCTCGACGAAGAAAGGCCCGAACGCCGAGGTCGTGTGCATGAACCTGACGCCCGGCGTCATCACCTGCGCGCAGGCATTGCGCGCGGTACTGTCCGCCATCCCGATTGACCATGTGAACACGATGGGCATCCCGGCGGATGATCCGTATGCGAAGTTCGGCGAACCGCCGGTGTGGAACGAGTTCCGGCAAATCGTGAAGGAGGGCGGCTTGAACACGAACCTGGAGCCGATCCTGAAATGGGATTTCTACAAAGCTGTGGAATCCGCCGACCATGTGCTGACGATTCAAACTGCGGATCAGGCGCTGTGGGCGAATGTGCTGCTCACGGTGGGGTGCAGGACGGCGTGAGTTAGGCCACATGCGCACACGCACTGCCATGTTCCTGATTGTTCTCGCTGCGGTGGCAGTTCCGATTTGGTATGCCTTTGCGCGTGGCTATCGCTCCACGACGAGCTACACATGCCTTCGCTGTCGAGCAGTTCAGCACGTCACTACGCTTTTTAAGTGGAAGTCCATGCGCATCGAGGAGACGGACTATTCACGGTGGTTTACCAAGCGCCAGCCGCCGCACACGCATCAGTGGGGTTGGTGCGGCACAACCATCACGCATTATCCGATTTCTTACGCGCGCGGTTGCGGGCGTCAGCATCCGGTGTGGCAGATTTCACCTGAACTCCAAAAGGCGTATGTCACGACAGCATCGGTTGAGCAAGCGGAGCAATTCTACTCGGTGCTCAATTCTCCGAATGGACTTATGCAAAGCATGGAGATGATGTTTCCGGGTACGATGACGAACTCGGTTTCGACAAACCAATTTGAATGATTACCCGATTGCGGCTTAACCATGCGCTTGGGCGAACCAGGCCATTGCGCTCTTGTGGCAGCCCGCGCGGTTCTTCATCCGTGTTTATCCGTGTCCATCCGTGGCAATAAAATCCTGAATGAAATCCCGTCCCAAAATAGGCACGACCGGCGAGCTGAAGTTCATCGTCGCGCCGGAGCATGTCATTGATTTCGCCACGGGCGGGATGCCGGCGGTGTTGAGCACGCCGCGCCTCGTCGCGCTCATCGAACGCACCGCGCGCGAGTCGCTCTATCCGTTCCTCGATGAGAACGAGCGCACCGTGGGCGCGGAGATCGAGATCAAGCACATGGCCCCAACGCCGCTCGGCCAGACTGTCACCATCATCACCCGCGTCATCGGCGGCGAGGGCAAGCTGTGGGATTTTCAATTCGAGGTGCGCGACGAGCAGGAAGTCATCGCGCGCGGTTTGCACCAGCGCGCCGTCATCAACGTAGAATCTTTCGCCCGGCGCGTGGCGCGCAAATCGGCATCGGGAGTTTGAAGAACCGCGCTCTGGTCAGGGCGCTTCCGACTCCCTCTCCCCGCGAGGCACGAGTGAGGAGAGGGCCGGGGAGAGGGGCTGCCGAGGCGTGCTGGTGCTCCAGAAAACCTCCTCTCCCCAACCCTCTCCTCAATTCCGAATGGAGGAGAGGGAGTCGGATCGCTGATCAGCGGGCGGCCGGTTCCAACGAGAATTTCACCGCCACCTTCATGCCGATGTAGTCGGCGCTCGTTCCGAAGAAACGTCCCGAGACCGGCATCACTCCGCGCGGATGATTGCTCACGCCGATGGCGATGTGCTTGCCGCTGGTCTGTTCGCCGAGCGTGGGGTCGAAGCCCGTCCAGCCCCGTCCGGCGAGATACGCCTCGGCCCACGCGTGTGTGGATGCGTAGCCGGCGAGCGACGCGGGGCAGTCGAGATAGCCGCTGCTGAAGCGCGCGGCGATGCCCAGCGCGCGGCAGCCTTCCATGAGCAGCGTGGCCATGTCGCGGCACGAGCCGGTGCCGCGCTGGAGTGTTTCGAGCGGACGCTGCACGCCTTTTTCCTCGCGGCGATTGTAACGAATCTGCTGCTGCACCGCCGTGTTCAGCGCAGAGACGATGGACACCGCGTTCGTGGCGTCGGCGGTCGCGATGGCGCTTCTGGCCCAAGTGGTGACGGCGGCCAGTTCTTCGGGGAAAATGGAAACGAGATACGCCGCCGCCACGGTAAATTCCAACTCGTCGTACACGAGCGGATAGTTCACCGCGTTGCTGCTGCGTTCGGCGAGCCGAGGGTTGTCCCCGCGCCGGATGTCCACTTCGCTGACGATGCGCAGCTCCGACGCTTCGCCGAGAAATTCGACGGACGCCACGGAGTTGCCAAAGACATCGCGGCTCCATTCGAGCGCGAAGGCCGGTTCAATCGTCAGCGTCATGCGCTCGACTTGCAGGTCGTGGCCTTCGCGCGGACGCAGCACCAGCCGGTGCGGACCGAAGCGCATCGGGCGATGATATTGATACAGCGTCTCGTGCGTGATGCGGAGCGTGGACATGATGAACGCGCTCAGAGCACGTCGAGACAAACTCCTTTCTTGTTCAACTGCGCCGCCGTGAGCGGAGCGAATCCCGCGTCCGCCGGCACACAGTCCACGGCGACGGAGGTGCAAACGGTGGGACCAAAGATCGTGGCCACGGCGGAATCGGCGGCGTCGCGCCCGATGGCAATCCGCACCAGGCCGTTCAACGGCACGAGCTTGGTGGGATCAAAAATCAGCCAGCGTCCGCCGACGTGGGCCTCGAAGCAGGCGTGGAAATCCGGCGGCTGCAACTGGTGCGCGTAGCCGGTGAAGTAGCGCGCGGGAATGTTCAGCGCGCGGCAGAACGCGATGCCGAGGTGCGCGAAATCGCGGCAGACCCCGGCGCGTTCCGTCACGGTGTCAAAGGCCGAGGTCTGCCAGTTCGTGCTGCCGCTGAGGTATTGCACGTTCTTGAAAATCCAGTCCGTGATCGCCGTCACTTTCTGAAACGAATTTTTGAGCAGGCTGAATTTGTTGAAGGCCAGCCGCGCGAGTTTGTCCGACTGGCAGTAGCGGCTCGGGTAGATGAACGGGATGACGTGGCGGTCGAGCTTGTCCATCGTTTGCGCGGTCAGTTGCTCGACCGGGATCAAGTTCACCTGCGTCTCCACGGTGGCGCGGTAGGTGATTTTCAATTCCTTGGCCGCGCCGGTTTCCAGGCGCACGAGCCGGTTCTCGCCCCGATCCAGCATGAGGTTTTCACATTTCACCGGCGGCTCCACGACGAAGGACTCGCGCTCGATCCGTTGTGCGCGACTCCGCAGCGCGTGGACGTTCAGAATCAAAGTGCTGGGACCATTGATCGCGTAGGAGACCTGACTGGAGACGTTGAACCTCATCGGGGCGCAGCCTACGGGGCGCGGCGGGTTTTGGCAAAAGGCGGCGCGCAAATCAGCCGTGGTAGGGCGTCGTCGCTCCGCGCGCGCCAGGCCACGAATCGTCGGCACACGTCATAATTTCTCACGCCTCACCCCGGCGCGCGCGGAGCGAC
>JANOAY010000897.1:0-12412 GCA_031411375.1 Pedosphaera sp.
GGCGTTTTCCCTCAAAAAACGCCGGGCCAAATTTTCAATGGGTCAAAACGAGTGGGGCGGCCGTCCCGGCTGCCCTCAGTCCGACGCGCGTCTCGCGGGTCGGATCGACAGGCGAGACGCCTGTCAGACGGAACGCAGGCGGGACGCCCGCGCCACTAAACTGGGTTGTCGTCCGCACGGAATTTCGGAGTCGTTCCACGGCTTCGCGAAACACTTCACCCCGGTGTTGGTAATTTCGAAATTGATCGAAGCTCGAACACGCTGGCGAAAGCAAAATAACATCGCCGGGAACCGCCTCCTCCACCGCTGACGCGAATGCTTCTAGTAAACCGGGCGCGGTGCTGCAAGGAGTAAACCGCTCCCACGCGGCGCGAATTTTCCCCGCCGTTTCGCCGAACAAAATTGCGCCCTTCACACGTCGCGCAAGCACCGGCCCGAGTTCGTGATAATCGAAGCCTTTGTCCTTGCCGCCAGCGAGCAGCCAGACGTTCGCCTCGCGCGGATTTTCGCCCTCGGGCATCGCTTCGAGCGCCTTCGCGACTGCGTCCACATTGGTCGCTTTCGAGTCGTTGACGAACTTCACGCCGTTCACTTCCGCGACAAATTCGCAGCGGTGCGGCGCGGGCTTGTAGCTCTTGATCGCACTGACCACGCCTTCGAGCGGGATGTGCAGCGCGCGACCGATGGCGAGCGTGGCCATGATGTTCTCCGCGTTGTGCGGGCCGTGGAGGAGAACGTCTTCCATGTTGAGCAGCGGCCCGGTCCAGCCCTCGACACGGCTGATGATCAAAGTACGGTCGAGATAAATGTCTGCGGTCGAATCCGTGGCGCTGAAGGTGACGAGGCGCGACGGGATGCGGATGCCGAGTTTTTTCAGATACGCCAGCGCCTCGCTCTGGATGATCGCGCAGTCAAACGCCTCCTGATTCTCGAACAGCCGCGCCTTCGCGCGCACGTAATCGTCCATGCTCGCGTAACGGTCGAGATGGTCGGGCGTGAGATTCATCAGCACCGCGACGGCGGGCCGGAACATCTGAATCGTCTCCAGTTGAAACGAGCTGACTTCGAGCGTGACGTAATCCAGCGCGCGCGTTTCGTCCGCCACGGCGCAGAGCGGCGTGCCGATGTTGCCAGCAGCAACCGTCTTGAGATCGTTCATCGTCAGCACGCGCTCGACGAGTTCGGTCGTCGTCGTCTTGCCGTTGGTGCCGGTGATCGAAATGTTCAGCGCGAACGACTGCTGGTAGCCGAGTTCCAATTCGCCGATGAGCGGAATTTTCTTCGCGCGCAACTCCACGACGAGCGAATTGTCCAGCGGCACGCCGGGGCTGATGACCGCAAAATCATACGCCAGACTGGGCGATGGAACCTTCGCCGGCTTCATGGACGCGCGAACAATCGCCGGGGTGAACGGCGGCAGCTTGCGCACGCCGAGTTCCACGCGCACGCCGTGCGCGCGCAAACGCGCCGCCGCCTCACGCGAGGCCGCGTTGTCCACACTGTCCACCGCCACCACGCGCGCGCCGCGCGCGACGAGCAGTTCCGCCGCCGCCACGCCGCTCAGGCCGAGGCCGATGACCAGCACGTTTTTGTCTTCAATCGCGAACATAAATTTTTCTTTCGTGAAACGCGCTCCCTGAAATTTTCCACGCGCGCGTTTCGTTATCTGATTTTCAAAGTGCTCAGCGCGACCACCGCGCACAGCACGCACAGGATGTAAAACCGCGTCACGACCTGCGATTCGTACCAGCCCTTCTTCTCGAAGTGATGGTGCAGCGGGGACATCAAAAAAATGCGACGGCCCGCGCCGTATTTCTTTTTGGTGTACTTGAACCAGGTGGTTTGAATCATGACCGATCCCGCTTCCGCGACGAACACTCCTCCCGCAATCACAAGAAGAAACGGCTGATGAATCAAGACCGCAATTATCCCAAGTGCGCCGCCGAGCGCGAGCGAGCCGGTGTCGCCCATGAAAACTTTCGCCGGATGACAGTTGAACCAGAGGAATCCCAGGCCCGCGCCAATCATCGCCGCGCAAAAAACAGTCAGCTCCCCTGCCCCGCTGACGTGCGGAATCTGGAGATACTTCGCCATGACCGCGTTGCCCGAGAGATACGTGACTATGAGAAACACAATTGAGACGATGATGGTGCAACCGATGGCGAGGCCGTCGAGGCCGTCGGTGAGGTTCACCGCGTTGGAGCTGCCGACGACCGTGAGCATCACGATGATCACGCCGAGCACCGCGCTGCTGGCCACGGGATATTTGTAGAACGGCACCATGATGTCGGTGACAAGGCTGCGCGTCGCGGGCAGCGAGAGCAGATAGAGACCGATGAACAAACCGAGCAAGCCCTGCACGACGAGTTTCACTTTCGCCGCCGCGCCTGCGCCGGACTGCTTGGTGATTTTCGCGTAGTCGTCGTAGAAGCCGAGTCCGGCGAAGACGAGCACCGAGAGCAATGTGAGTTGAACCAACGTGTTCCACTGCGCCCAGAGCACGGCGGAAATATCCATCGCCGCCACGATCAAAATTCCGCCCATCGTCGGCGTGCCCTTCTTGCTCAGGATGCGCGCGACGAGCGAGCCGCCTTCCTCCGCCTTGTCCACGTAGTCCTGGCCGAACTTCAAACGCTGGAGCGCCGCGATCACTTTCGGCCCGAGCCACATGCTCAAAACAAACGCCGTCAGCGCCGCGCCCGCGCTGCGGAACGTGATGTACTGAACCACGCGCAGGCCGGAGAGGTTGTCCTCCCAGCTCGTGCCGCGTGTCGCGTTGAGAATGTATTGGCTCAAGTAAAAAAGCATCAGCCCAGGCCCTCGCAGAGTTTTTCCAGCCCCGTCACTCGCGAAGCCTTGAGCAAAATCACGTCGCCCGCGTGCGTGGTGTTTTTCAACGCCGCCGCCGCCTCGCCCACGTCGCGGCATTCCGTCACGTCGCGCAGTCCGGCGGCGCGCGCCGCCTGCGCGATCACACCGGCCATTTTCCCGACGGTCACGAGGCGGTTCACGCCGAGTTCGGCGGTCTTGCGGCCTACTTCGTCGTGCGCTTCCGCGCTGTGCGCGCCGAGTTCCGCCATGTCGCCCAGCACGGCGATGCGCTGACCGCGGCAGGGGAACTCGTTCAAGGTCTGCAACGCGGCGAGCATCGAGTCGGCGTTGGCGTTGTAGGCGTCGTTGAGAATCTTCACGCCGTTCCGTTCGGAAACTTGCAGCCGCATCTTCGGCGGCTGGCAGGAGGCGAGACCGCGACGAATTTCTTCCGCGCTCAAACCAAGCTCCGCGCCGATGGCAATGGCAAGCGCGGCGTTCGTCGCCTGATGACGGCCGAGAAGATTCACGCGGTATTCGCCGGAGAAATCCTCCAGCGGCGCGGCGAGATCAAAGTCCACGCCGCTTTCATCGAGACGAAGATTTCCGATGCGCCAGTGACTGCCCGCCGCAAAGCCGACGCGCACCACAGCGGCGCGGCTGCGGCGACCGACCGCTTCGGCGAAACTCGTGTCGCCGTTGATGAACAGTTTGCCATCCGACGGAAGCAGTTCCGCGAGCCAGCCTTCCTCTTCCGCCACGCCATTCACGTCGCCGAAAAATTCCAAATGCTCGCGCCCGATGCTTGTGATGACTCCGAAGCGCGGCTGAATCATCGCGACCAGCGGCGCGATTTCGCCGGGATGATTCGTGCCGACTTCCAGCACCGCCGCCTCGTGATGCGCTTCCAGCCGCAGCAGCGTGAGCGGCACGCCGATGTTGTTGTTGAAGCTCGCTTCGCTCCAGAGCGTGGAAAGTTTCTGGCGCAGCACCGACGCGATGAGTTCCTTCGTCGTGGTCTTGCCGTTCGAGCCGCCGACCGCGATGACGGGCAGCGTGAAGTCGCGGCGATATTCCGCCGCGAGCCGGGCCAGCGCCTCGCGCGTGTCTTCCACCGCGATGATGGCGCCGTCGAAATTTAGAGGCAGCCGCTGTCGGAGGACGACAGCGGCTGCAGCGTCTTTACCCAAGACCTCCTTTAGAAATTGATGACCGTCATGCTTCTCGCCGGTCAGCGCGAAGAACACATCGCCGGGTCGCACGTCCTTCGAGTTCGTGCAGACGCGCCGCGCCAGCGTCTCGGGCGAGCCGGTCAATTGCTCCCCCGCGCACGCCTTCGCGACAAACTGCAAACTTCTTGGATCCATGCTGGCAACCATGTTCAAAAGACGCGCAGGGACAACCGGCGCGGCTGTAAAATTTTTTCCCGATCAAGTTCGCCGGCGGTCTCGTCGGCGGTGAAAAGACGTGAATCAAAACAGTTGAGCGCACGAGTTCCGCGCTGTGGCCGAGCCGCAGAAACTTCGTGCATCACAAGTTCACGGTACATCGCGTCCAGATGCTTCTTCACTTCTTGGTCAACACGCGCGCTCATCGTTGGCCTCCCACGGTCAAATTCTCCAGCGCCTCGCGTGCGTGAACGCGGTCGTCGAACGGCACCACCGTGTCTTCAAATTCTTGGTAGGTCTCGTGGCCTTTGCCCGCGAGCAGCACGGTGTCGCCGGGTTTCGCCATCGCGAGAATTTCCTGAATGGCGCGCGCGCGATCCAACTCCACGGCGTAGTCGGTCTGCTTCACGGAGCGAAAGCCCTCCTCGATCTGCGCCGCAATTTTCTCCGGCTGTTCCTTGCGCGGGTTGTCGCTGGTGATGAGCGTGAAGTCCGCGTGTTCGGCGGCGACGCGGCCCATCTTCGCGCGCTTGCCCGTGTCGCGACTGCCGCCGCAACCGAAGAGCAGGAGCACGCGGCCCTTCGTCACTTCGCGCAAGGTCGTGAGCACATTGTGCAGCGCGTCGTCCGTGTGGGCGTAGTCCACGAAGACCGCGAAAGGCTGGCCGCATGTCACGCTCTCCAGACGGCCCGGCACCGGAGCCATGTGCGCGAGCGCGGATTGAATTTTCTTCACGTCGAGACCGAGCGCAAAGCCCGCGCCCGTCGCCGCCAGCGCGTTGTAAATGTTGTGCCGACCAATCAGCGGCAGCTTGCAGTCGAAGGATTTGTCCCTCGACTCCACGGTGAAACTCGACATGTCCGCGCCGAGATGAACCTTCGTCGCGCGCACGCTGGCCGCGCTGCGCACGCCGTAGGTCAGCTTCAACATCACGTCGGATTCCTGCGCCAGTCGCACACCGCTCGCGTCGTCAATGTTGATGACCACCGCGCCGCGCTTCGAGCCGCTGGACGTCTGCGTGAAGAGTTTCTGCTTGGCGAGCAGGTAGTTTTCCATGTCGCCGTGGAAGTCGAGATGGTCCTGCGTGAGGTTCGTGAAAATCGCCACGTCGAACTCCACGCCCGCAACGCGCTGCTGTTCGAGCGCGTGCGAGCTGACTTCCATCACGCACGCCTTGCATCCGGCCTCCACCATCTGCGCCATCATGTGCTGCACGTCGAGCGACTCGGGCGTGGTACGCGTGGCGGGAATGACGCGGTCACCAATCTCGTAACGCACCGTGCCGAGCAAACCCGTTTTGAATCCGGCCTTCTCGAGCAGTTCCTTGATCATGAACGCCACCGTCGTCTTGCCGTTCGTGCCAGTGACGCCAATGACTTGGAGCTTCGTGCTCGGGTGCTTGTAAAAGGAGGAAGCCGCGCAGGCCAAAGCCAGCCGCGCATTCGGCACTTTCACCTTCGTCGCACGTGGCGAAGTGAAACCATTGCGCTCGCAAATAACTGCCGCCGCGCCGCGTGAAATCGCGGTGTTGATGTAGTCGTGCCCGTCAACGTTCACGCCGGGAATGGCGACGAACACCATGCCGGGCGTCACGCGCCGCGAGTCGTACACGACGCCGGCGATCTCACGGTCCATCGGCCCCTCGGCCTTGTAACCGTGAACGTGTTTGAGCAGTTCTTTCAGGATCATCGGATCAAAGTTTTTCGCGCGCGGGCGGGCGGTTCATCGCCTCTTTCGTTGGCGCGGGTTCCACGTCGGGTTTCAGATTGAGAAAATTTGCCGTGCGCTCGGCGATGCGCTTGAAGACCGGCGAGGCGACCTGTCCGCCGTAGTAGCCGGTCTTTTTTAACGGTTCGTCCACAGAGACCGCGATGAGCAGTTCGGGATTATCCGCCGGGAAAAATCCGATGAAGGAGGCGAAGTATTTTTCCTTCGTGTAGAAACCGTTGACCGGCTTTTCCGCCGTGCCGGTTTTTCCCGCCACGGTGTAATTGTCCAGCCGGGCGCTTTCGCCGGTGCCGATTTGGACCACGCTCTTCATGGCCTTCACGGAATCTTTCGCCGCCGCCGAACTCACCACACGCCGCACGATTTGCGGATCGTATTTCACCACCGTCTCGCCTTTGTCATCTACCAGGCTGTCCACGATCATCGGGCGCATCAGCACGCCGTCGTTCGCAATCGCCGAGAGCGCCATCGCCATCTGGAGCGGTGTCGCAGCCACGCCCTGCCCGATGGGAATGCGCGAGATGTGGATGAGCGCCCAGTCCTTCGGGCGCGGGAGAATGCCGCTCACTTCGCCGCTCAAGGGCAGTCCCGTGCGCTGGCCGAAACCGAAGTCCCAGATGTATTTGAAGGCGCGTTCCTTGCCCATTTTGATCGCGACCTTGGCGGTGCCGATGTTCGAGGACTCGGCGATGATTTCCTCGACCGAGATCACGCCATGATGCCCGTGGTCGTGGAGAATTCTCCCGGCGAAGGAGAACGCGCCGTTCTCGCAGTCAAAGCGGTCGGAGAGCCGCACCGCGCCGTCATTCAGCGCGCCGGCCAGCGTCACCGTCTTGAACGTTGAGCCAGGCTCGAAGACGTCAGTGATGATGCGGTTGCGGCGCGCGTCCGCGGAACTTTTCGAGGAGAAGTTCGGATTGAAGTTCGGCAGCGTGGCCATCGCGAGAATTTCCCCCGTGCGCGGACGAATGACGACGGCCTGGGCGCTTTGCGCGTAGTGCTTCGCCATCGGCACGACCAGTTCCTCCTCCACAATCTGCTGCACGCGCGCATCAATGGTGAGCTTCACGTTCAGACCGGGCCGCGCTTCCACGTCCTGCTCGCGGAACATGAAAATTTCCTGCCGTCCGCTCGTCGTCTCGGTCTTCACCCAGCCGCGCGCGCCGTGGAGTTTCTCGTCAAAAGTTTTTTCCACGCCCTCGACACCAGCGGGCAGCGTGTTGGTGCGTCCGTTCTTCACGACCGTGCGTTCGCCGGTGAAGCCGAGCACATGCGCGGCGAGCGCGCCGTTGGGATAGGTGCGCACCTGATCGTCCTCGGTGTAAATCGCGCGCGTCCAGGCGAGCCGCAGTTCACCATACTGTTTCTTGGGAATTTTTTTCCCGTGCGTGATCACGGCGAACTGGTTGGTCAGCGCAGAGCGAATTTTCTCCCAGTCGTCGACCGGCACGCGCTGCTTCAAAATGACATAGCGCGCGGAGACCACTTCGCCCGTCGCGTTCACCCTGGTCTTGCTCAACAGGTCGCGCAGCAAGGTCTCATTCGTCTTGAGCAGCGGCGCGAGGAAGCGGGCGATCTCCGTCTCCTGCCCTTTCAACGAGAGCGGATCGACGCACACCCGCCTGACTGGAACGCTGGTCGCGAGCGGACTGCCGCGACGATCAAGAATGTCACCGCGCGGGGCTTCGCGATAATAGAAGTGGTCGTGCTGATCCTCGGCGAGACGCGCGAACTCCTCGTGCTGCAAGACCTGGAGGTCCACGAGCCGGCAGCCGAGCGTAACGAAGCAGACACCCATCACGATGGTTAGAAAAACCATGCGGCGGCGATTTTTTTGGGCGTCCATACTTCTGTCCTCGGTCACTAGGGCGAACACCGAATTGTGTTCTCCCGAAAACTTTGCCGGCCACCCGGTGGCGATCGGTTCCTCTCCGACGGCGTCACCGGGCAGCGGCGGCAAAAATCATTGGCGCTTGGGCAGGCCGAGTTGGTTCTCGGCCATGAGCGTCCGGCTCTTGGGTACTGGCCCGGTGCTGCCGGGCTTTTCCGGGATGGTCAGGATTTGGTTTTGCGCCGGCGGGGCCAGCGGCAGCCGCAGTTCGCGCACCCGGTTTTCCAGATACACGGTGGACTGGAGCGTGAGCAGCGATCGCTGCAAGCGCGCGTTGCTTTCGTTCAGCGCCTCGAGCTGCTGCTGGCTCTTCTGAATCTGGCGGCCCAGTTCGAACAACTGGTTCTTCTGATAGACGTAGCCAATCGCCGAGCCGCCGAGCAGCAGGCAAATCAACGCCGCCTTCGCACCCGGCACGAGCCAGGTCGCAGATCCATTTTTTCGGTTCCTTCCCATCTCAAGTTTTCTCCAACACTCTCAACTGCGCACTCCGGCTGCGTGGGTTGGAATCCAGCTCGGCTTCACCTGGCTGAATCCCTTTGCGTTGCACCCAGCGCAGCTCCGGCTTGCGCGGTTTCCGCAACTCCGGGACATCGACCTCGCCATCAATGGCGTAGTCCCGCGTGCGTTCATTTCCAAACTCTCTGAACAGCCGGACTTCCAGCGAATGAAACGTAATCACCGCCATTCGCCCGCCCGGCTGCAAAATCTTCACGGCTGCGTCCAGACCCCGGCGCAGCGATCCCAGCTCGTCATTGGTGGCAATGCGTAACGCCTGAAAAACCTGCGTCGCTGGATGCGTGCGTTTGCCGTGTCTGGGTGCGAGCCGCTCGATGAGGTCTGCCAGTTCCTTCGTCGTCGTGAAGCGTTTCGCTTTCCGCTGCTCGACAATCGCTTTCGCAAATCGCCGCGACTGCCGTTCCTCACCGAACTCCCACAAAATCTTTGCGAGCTCGAACTCGCTGCTTTCATTGACCAGGTTCGCCGCCGTCATGGTCTGGCGCTGATCCATTCTCGAATCGAGAGGCCCTTCGGCGTTGAAGCTAAACCCGCGTTCCGACCAATCTAACTGGGCCGAACTCACGCCCAGGTCCAAAACAATTCCCGCGCAACTCGCCGCCGGAATCCATTCCGCCACTTCCGAAAAGTTTCCACGCTTCAACTCAAACCGCCCCGCGAACTTCGCCAATCTCTGCTCTGCCGCCGCGAGCGCATCGCCGTCCCGATCCATGCCCCACAGCCATCCGTCCGGCCCGCTCGCTTCTAAAATCGCCGCCGCATGACCACCGCCACCGATGGTGCCATCAAAATATTTCCCGCCGCTCCGGGGCTGCAACGCCTCCACCACTTCCCCGAGCAAAACCGACTTGTGAACAAATTCCGCCACATCGGAACCTCACGGCCTGAGCCGCTGAATCAGCCCACGCACCCGCTGCCAGACCGGAGCCACTTTCACGACCGGGATTTCCAGTTTGCCGATCTTCACCACGCCCGGCGTCGCTTCCGGCGGCTGCACCGACGCGAATTCCAAATCCGTGTCGCTCAGGTCGTTTCGCAGCGGCTTCACATTGTCCAACAACAACTCGCCCTGCACTGCCGTCCGCTCAATCGGCGCACCCTGCTTCGCGAAGGGGTTTAACTTCTTCGCCCACCCGGCGTTCGCCGCCGTCTTCATAGTTCGCTGCGGTGTCGCGACCTTCGCCCGCTCGGCGCTCGCGCCACTGAAATTTTTCACCGCCGGTTCCGTCGGATTCCCGAACGTCGGCAGCCCGCCCGCGCGCACCTTGTAGCGATGCGGCTGATCCTTCGCCTCGCTCAACGTGTTGGTTGTGTGCAACAGTTTCATCAGCATCATAGCTTCATGCCCACCACCGCCTGGGCCGCGATCAGGTCGTTGTTCACAAGTGCCTCCGCATGGCGCTTCGGATCCCAAATTTCAAACCAGCCCATCATTCCGACAAACTTCACACTGCTCTTGATCCCTACCGTGCTCGTCAAAATTTCCGGCAGCAGAAACCGCGACGACTTGTCGAGTTTCAACAACTGAGCCCGACCGCTGATCGCCCGGGCCACCGCCAGCGACCGCTCATCGCTCAAGGACGCCTGCCCCACCGACGCCATCATCTGCTCAAACCGCGCGACCGGCAGCACCAGCAAATAGTCCCGCTTCACCAGCGGCCACGGCAGCACCCAGAACTCGTCCTGCGCCTTCTTCGAGCGCCAGCGCACGGGCAAAGTCACGCGCCGGCTGGGGTCGAGCATGTACTCGTCATCCCCTGCAAAAACTACCGGCTTCGGACCTTTGGATTTGTCTGGCTCCACACATTTTTCTCCGGCTTTTGCCAACGCTCGCCGTTTTCCTCCGCTTTTCTCCATTTTCTCCCGTTTCCGTTCAAGCACATTCTCAGATTTTTATTGCCCTCTTTGTGGACAACTTATTCACAGGCCGGAAATAGTCCGCGCGTGCGCGTCGCCGACTTTGAATTTCATCTCCCGGAAGAACTCATCGCGCAGCATCCCGCGCCGACCCGCGACGCGTCACGACTGCTTGTGTTACATCGCGAAAACGCGCGCGTGGAACACAAAACATTTCGTGACGTTCTGGAATTTTTTCAGCGCGGCGATGTGCTCGTGCTCAACAACTCGCGCGTGATTCCGGCGCGACTGCGCGCCGTGAATCCGATGACGAACGGCGCGTTTGAAGTTTTGCTGCTCGAAGAAAATGCGCGCAACGACTGGTGGGCCATGATGCGTCCCGGAAAACGCGCGCGCGTCGGATCGGAAATTTTTCTCACCGACACACACGGCGTGCGCACAGAAATTTCTGCCACCGTGATCGATGTGAATGACGAAGGCCATCGCCGACTTCGTTTTGATCAGCGTTCCGCCAGCGTGCCGCTGACGTCTGACTTCAACATCATCAACGAGTTGGAAAAACTCGGCGAACTTCCCCTGCCCCCTTACATCAAACGCACCCCACAGCAGCAGACAGAAAACGATTTCACCCGCTACCAGACAGTGTTTGCTCGCGATCACGGTTCCGTGGCCGCGCCCACGGCGGGCCTGCATTTCACGGAAGAATTACTGAACGAAATTTGCGCACGTGGCGTAGAAATTTGTCACGTCACGCTGCACGTCGGACTCGGCACGTTCGCACCGGTGAAAGCCGACGACGTGACAGATCACGCCATGCACCACGAGCGTTTCCATGTCACCGATGATGTCGCGGAAAAAATTAACGCCGCGAAATCCGTAGGCCGCCGCGTGATCGCCGTCGGCACCACGAGCGTGCGCGTGCTCGAATCCGTGGCGCGCGAACACGATGGAAAAATTATCGGCGGCACGGGACGCACGAATATTTTTATCCATCCGCCATACCGCTTCCGCATCGTGGATGCGCTGCTCACGAATTTTCATCTCCCGCGCTCCACGCTGCTCATGCTCGTGAGCGCGTTCGCTTCGCCCGGTGAATCGATCGGGCGTGAAAAAATTCTTGCTGCCTATGACGAGGCCGTGCGCAAGCGCTACCGCTTCTTCAGCTACGGCGATGCGATGCTCATCACATGAGTCCAAAGTCCAAAGTCCAAAGTCCAAAGTCGGGCCGGGCGAAACGCCCGTTCGTTTTTCTAAACGTCGCGACCACGGCGGATGGAAAGCTCGCGCCGCCGAACCGCCGCTTCGCTCCGTTCAGCAGCCAGCGCGATCAGGAGCTGCTCCACGAACTTCGCACGCGCGCCGACGCGGTGATGGCCGGCGCGCGCACCGTGGATTCCGCCTCCGTGACGATGGGGCCGGGCGGAAAAAAGTTCCGTGAACTGCGCCTCAAGAACGGACTGGCCGAGTATAATCTCCGTGTCGTGATCAGCGGCTCCGGCTCCATCAACCCGCGCGCGGAAATTTTCCGGCACAAGTTTTCTCCCTTGATCATTCTCGTCACCGGGCGCGCGAGCCTCGCCCGTGTTCGGCGGCTGGAAAAACTCGGGGCCATAGTCCGGGTGTGTGGTGAAAGGGAGATCGATTTCACGATGGCGCTCGAATGGCTGCGGCAAGAATGGAACGTGAAAAGTCTGCTCTGCGAAGGCGGCGGAGAAATTAACGACGCGCTCTTGCGCGCGAACCTGGTGGACGAAATTTATCTCACGCTCTGTCCGAAAATTTTTGGCGGTCGCACCGCGCCCACGTTGGCGGACGGTGCCGGCGCGCCGTCACTCGCCGCCGCCACCCGCTTGAAATTAAAATCCCGGTGGTGCGTGGGTGAGGAACTGTTTCTCTGCTATTCCGTCATGCGTTGACGCTCAGTGCCGCCGCACTTCGAGAATTTCATGCGCGGGCAGGCGCAGTTCGCCGAGCGCAGGTTCGTGCAGGCGCAGTTCGCCATCGCCGACGGAAAGTTGCGTGGCGAGCAGCGTCGCGCCGTCGGCGGTTTCGACCTCGAAGGGCGAGCGTTGCAATCGACGGGGCTGGAGGACGACGGCGAGCACCTCATCATCCAGGTCAAACGCGCGCAACCCGTAGAGCACGGAACTGATGGTGAGCTTGCGGCCTTCGAGACTGCGAAAGTCGCCGTCGAAAAAATCGCCCGTGCTCGTCCAC
>JANOAY010000898.1:0-3897 GCA_031411375.1 Pedosphaera sp.
CGCCGAAGACAGCAACACGACAGGGGTGGATGGAAACCAAACTGACAATAGCGCAGTCAATGCAGGCGCAGCTTACGTCTTTGTCCGTAACGGGACAAATTGGAGCCAACAGGCCTATCTCAAAGCTTCCAACACAGGTGCCGGTGATGAATTCGGGTGGTCGGTAGCCGTGTCTGACGGCACCGTGATCGTTGGAGCATTTGGAGAACGAAGCAATTCTATCGGCGTGAATGTCAATCAGGCTGACAATAGTTTCGTCGAGGCAGGCGCGGTTTACATTTTCACTGGCCTCGGTCCACCGGTTCCAGAACTCGCGATCTTGCGATCTGGTACGAGCGTGCTGCTTTCGTGGTTCACCAACACACTTGGATTCACGCTTCAATCCACGACGAACCTCAACCCGACCACGGCGTGGGTAGATTCCACGAATCTGCCCGTAATCGTTGGGGGACGATTCACAGTGACGAATGTTGCCACGAACGGCATGGAGTTTTACCGCTTAAAGAAATAGTGGGCAAAGATTCATGATGATTCACTACATCAAAATTTGAAGCGCATGAGCCTGCTCATCAAAAACGGCGAAATCGTCACCGCAGATTCGCGCTACGTCGCTGACATTTTCTGCGAAGGCGAAACCATTACGCGCATCGACAAGAACATTTCCACGCCCGCCGGTGCGGAGGTCATTGATGCGACCGGCAAGTTCGTCTTCCCCGGCTTCATCGATCCGCACGTCCACATCTACCTGCCGTTCATGGGCACGTTCGCGAAGGATACGCACGAGACCGCGAGCAAGGCCGCGCTCGTCGGCGGCACGACGACGTTCATCGAGATGATTTGTCCGGGGCGCGAGGAGAAGCCGCTGGAGGCGTTCGAGCTTTGGCTGGGCAAGGCGCGCGGGCAGAGCGCGTGCGACTTCACGTTTCACATGGGCGTGACGCGCTTTGATGACGTTGCCGAAAAAGATTTCCGCGAGATCGTGAAGCGCGGCATCAGCAGCTTCAAAGTGTTCCTCGCCTATAAAGGCGCGCTCGGCGTTACTGACGAGGAACTCTACAAGACGCTGCGGCTTGCCAAGGAACTCGGCGTCATCACCACGGCGCATTGCGAGAACGCCGACCTGATTCTCGAACTTCAGAAGAAGCTGCTCGCCGAGGGCAAGACCGGCCCCGGCTATCATTACTGGAGCCGCCCGCCGGTGGTGGAAGCCGAGGGCGTGCATCACTTGATGACGTTCGCCGAGATGACGGGCGCGCATGTTTACATCGTGCATCTGAGCTGTGAGGAATCGCTTCGCGAGGCGACGCGAGGCGCCGAGCGTGGCGTGAATGTCTGGGTCGAGACGCTGATTCAATATCTCGTCTGCGACCGCACACAGGCCGAGCCGGATTTTGAAGGCGCGAAGTTCGTCATGTCGCCGCCGCTGCGCGACAAGAAAAACCAGGACGTGTTGTGGAATGGATTGAAGCAGGGCCTCGTCGCCACGCTCGCCACGGATCACGCACCGTTCGACTTCGCCACGCAGAAGCAGATGGGGCGCGGTGACTTCACGAAGATTCCCAACGGCATTCCGTCGCTCGAAGATCGCATCAACCTCTACTTCACGCATGGCGTGCAGCGCGGGCGCATTGACCTCCACACCTTCGTGAACACCGCGAGCACTCAGACGGCGAAACTCTTCGGCCTCTTCCCGCGCAAGGGAACGATTCAGCCCGGCGCGGACGCTGACCTCGTCGTCTATGACCCGAGCTATCGCGGGAAAATTTCCGCGAAGACGCACGCCATGAATCTCGACTACAACGCCTTCGAGGGCTGGGACATCGAGGGCCGCCCGACCGCCGTGACCGTTCGCGGCAAAGTGGCGGCGCGCGACGGAAAATTTGTTGGCGAAGTGGGGCGTGGGAAATTGCTGGAACGAAAGCCAAACCATTTCTGATTTATGGATCCATTTCTCCGAGCGGCGATTGATGAAGCGAAGAAGGGCCTCGCGAGCGGCGGCATTCCGATCGGCTCCGTGCTGGTCTGCGACGGCAAGATTCTCGGGCGCGGCCACAACCAGCGCGTGCAGCACGGCAGCGTGATCCACCACGGCGAAATGAACGCGCTGGAAAACGCCGGACGGCACCCGGCCTCCGTCTATCAGCGCAGCATCATCTACACGACGCTCTCGCCCTGCCCGATGTGCAGCGGGGCGATTGTACTCTACAAAATCCCGCACGTCATCGTGGCGGAGAACCAGACCTTCATGGGCGCGGAGGAATATCTGCGCTCGCAAGGCGCGCGTGTGGACGTGCTGCAAAACGAGGAGTGCATTCAACTGATGCGCGACTTCATCGCGAAAAATCCCACGCTGTGGAACGAGGACATCGGCGTGTGAGTTCTTCCGCGACCAGTTCCACTTCACCAGCGTCGGAAGCCTCATCCGAGTTCCAGCAAAGCACTCTCATCAATGCCGATCTCGCGCCGGTTCCGCAGGCGCAGCGCAAGTGGGGCACGTTGAGTTTCGCCGCGCTGTGGATTTCCATGTCCGCGTGCATCCCGACTTACATGCTCGCGTCGGGACTGATCGATCCGAAGATCGGGATGAACTGGTCGCAGGCCATCCTCACCATTTTTCTCGCCAACCTCATCGTGCTCGTCCCGATGGTGCTCAACGCGCACGCCGGCACGAAGTATGGAATCCCGTTTCCGGTTTATTGCCGCGCGTCGTTCGGCACGCGCGGTGCGAACATTCCCGCGCTGTTGCGCGCGCTCGTGGCGTGCGGTTGGTTCGGCATCCAGACCTGGATTGGCGGCAGCGCCATTTACAAAATCCTCGGCGTGTTCGTGCCGTCCATGATGACCGGTCAACCGTTGCCCGTGCTGGACATCACCCTCGCGCAGTTTGTCTGTTTCCTGTTTTTCTGGGGCATCAACATGTGGGTGATCTATCTCGGCATCGATTGCATCCGCTGGCTGCTGAACATCAAAGCGCCGTTGCTCATCGCGCTGGGCCTCGCGTTGCTGTGGTGGGCTTATCGTGCGGCGGGCGGCTTCGGGCCGATTCTTTCGCAACCGTCGGCGTTCGACGCGGGCCAGCCGAAGGCCGGGCAGTTCTGGGTGTATTTCTTTCCGGCACTAACGGGCATGGTTGGCTATTGGGCCACGCTTTCGCTGAACATCCCGGACTTTTCGCGTTACGCAAAATCACAACGCGACCAAGTCATCGGTCAATCCATCGGCTTGCCTACGACGATGGCGCTCTATGCGTTCATCGGCGTGGCGGTCACATCGGCGACCACGATCATTTTTGGAAAAACTATCTGGGATCCGGTGGATGTGCTGACGCGGTTTCAAAACCCCGCCGTGCTCGTCATCGCGATGCTCGCTCTGTGCCTGGCGACGCTCGCGACCAACATCGCCGCGAATGTCGTCAGCCCCGCCAATGACTTCGCTCATCTCGCGCCACGCAAAATTTCCTTCCGCACCGGCGGCTACATCACCGGCGTCATCGGTGTGCTGATGATGCCTTGGAAGCTGCTCGCGAATCCCGAGAGCTACATTTTCGACTGGCTCGTAGGCTACAGCGCGTTGCTCGGCCCCATCGGTGGCATTCTCATCGCAGACTATTTCGTGTGTCGCCGTGGCCAGTTGAATCTGGCCGCGCTCTACAAGGCTGATGGCGAGTATCGTTACACGAATGGTTTCAACATCGGGGCCATGGTCGCGTTCGTGCTGGGAGTGCTGCCGAGCCTTCCGGGTTTTCTCGTCCAGGTGAAGCGACTCCACCCAGACAGTGTTCCGCCGTTTCTCGTCGGCCTGTTCCACTATGCTTGGTTCGTCGGCTTCGCGCTGGCGTTCATGATCTACATCGTGGCGTTTCAAATCCGCCGTCGCAATTGATTGGCACGGCCCGCC
>JANOAY010000899.1:0-4867 GCA_031411375.1 Pedosphaera sp.
CCCGGGGAGAGGGCCGGGGTGAGGGCGGGCGCGAATCTTCCACCGATCACCTAACTCGCTGACGCTGTTTTATCCATGTCTGCTTTCACCCAAACCCGCGCCGCCATCACCTCGGGCCTCGAAGCGCAAATCCACCCCGGCGCGCAACTGTGCGTGATGCGCGGCGGCGAGGTGTTAATGGACGAAGCCTTCGGTGACGCACGCGACGGCGTGCCGATGACGCGCGATTCGTTCACGCTCTGGTTTTCCGCCGGCAAGCCCTTCACCGCCGTCGCCATCGCGCAACTCGTCGAGCGCGGTGAACTGGCGTGGGACGCGCGCGTGGTGGAAGTGATTCCTGAATTCGCTGCGCACGGGAAAGAAGCCGTGACCGTCCGCCACTTGCTCACGCACACCGGCGGCTTGCGGAACGCGGACAACATTGATTCCACGTTGGAGTGGGACGGGCAAATCGTTCGCATCTGCGAACTGCCGCTGGAGTCGGATTGGGTTCCCGGCCAGCGCGCGGGCTATCACATCTGGGCGACTTGGCAGTTGCTCGGGGAAATCGTGTGGCGGGTGAGCGGGAAGCCGGTGGAGGAGTTTGTGCGCGAGAGTATTTTCCAACCGCTGAGAATGAAAGATTCCGCCCTCGCTCTCAGCGGCTCGTCCATCGGCAATCGCCAATCACAAATTGCCTTCGTGTACGACACCAGCGCAGGCGAAGCAAAACCTCGCGACGATTGGAACAGCGCCGCAGGACTGACCCGCTGCCGCCCCGGCGGCAGCGCGCGCGGGCCGGTGCGTGAGCTGGCGCGCTTTTACGAAGCATTGCGGCGCGGCGGAGAAAATATTCTGCGTCCCGAGACGGTGGCGACGATCACTTCCCGGCAGCGCGCCGGGATGTTCGACGAGACGTTTCAGTTCAAGATGGATGCGGGACTGGGTTTCATTCTCAACTCCAACCGCGATAGTTTTCAAATGCCCTACGGCTACGGACGCCACGCGACGTGGGACACGTTCGGCCACAGCGGCAATCAATCTTCGTGCGCTTTCACTGATCCGGAGCAGGAACTGGTTGTGGCTTGGGCGTGCAATGGCCTCCCCGGCGAACGCAAACACCAGCAACGGCAGCGCAACATCAACAGCGCCATCTACGAGGACTTGGGATTGGTGTGAGGCTCTATGGACGGCGGCGGTGCGGTTGTCAGGAGGCGTTCCGGTCAAAGTAGATTTTCGGAAAAAATCGCTTGTGAAAAATTTCACGACTGGGCAACGTCGCACCCGCTTCGGGCCGGGCGACTGGTTTTTGAAGCGCGGGGAGTGGAGTCCCCAAGTCATTTTTGCACTGAGCGTGAAGCATTTTCTTTCAGCACTCTTGGCCTTGGCCTTCCTGTTTGGACAGGCAGTCCCGGCGTTTGCGGCGAACGCGGCCAATCTCACCAACGCCGTCGGCGAGGCGGCGGCCACGGCGGATCATTCGCTGCCGATGACGGCTTCGCGCCTGCTCGGTTCGGGCAGCGATAGTCAGTTTCAAATCAGCAATTCGCTGGTCGCGATGATCATTGTCGCAGCGTTCCTGATTCTCTTCGCGCAAATCGCCACGCGCAAACCGCAGTTGGTTCCGTCCGGTCTCCAGAATTTCGCCGAGTGGGTGATTGAGTCCTTGATTGAATTCCTCGGCGGCATCTTGGGCGACAAGCTCGCTCGCAAGACCTTTTGGTTCTTCGGCACGGTGTTCATCATGATTCTGGCGGCGAACTGGTTCGGCCTGCTGCCGGGCGTCGGTTCCATCGGCTGGGGCTATGATGACGGGCACGGATTCCACGTCACTCGGCCGATCCTGCGCGGTGCGAACGCGGACTTCAACATGACCTTCGCCCTGGCGGTGACGTTCTTCGTGCTCTGGTTGTTTTGGTCCATCAAGGCGAACGGCGTCGGCGGCTTCCTCTCGCACATTTTCGTTTATCACGGCGACGCCTCGGGTCCGATGCGCTTCCTGCTGATGCTGATCTTCTTCCTCGTGGGTTTCTTGGAAGTCATCTCCATCATGATCCGCCCGGTGTCGCTCACGTTCCGTCTCTACGGCAACGTGTATGCCGGCGAATCTTTGCTGGAAAAGATGCTGCACATGGGTGGGCCGTATTTCGGCTGGCTGGCGGCGCTGCCGTTTTTTGGATTGGAACTCTTGGTTGGTTTCATTCAGGCACTGGTGTTCACGCTGCTGACGGCGGTGTTCACGGCCTTGATGTGCCAGCACGGGGATGAGCACGCAGCGGAAGGTCACGCTCAGGAGGCGGGCCACGGCGGGCATTGAAGAATTTGGCGGCCGGACCGTGGCAAGACTGCGGGGGTCGCTGGCAACAAAAACAACAAACAAAGTAATAACATGCAAGGAAGCATCGCAGTCGCAGGCGCCGCCCTCGGTGGTGGCTTGGCCCTTGGCTTGATCGGTATGAAGGCCGCTGAGGCCGTCGGGCGCAATCCCGGCGCGTCGGGCAAGATCCTCGTTCAGGCCCTCCTGAGCGCGGCTCTGGCTGAAGGCGCCATCATCATCACGATCCTGATGGCCGGTAAGTAATCCAATTTCACGCGGGGTCGCGCAGGCGACCCCGCGTGGAGCTTTCTTGACCCAAAGATTTTTATGTTGAGCAACCTTTTCCTCGCCGTGACGAACCCGGCTCCCGAGATCGCGGAGCGGTTTGGCTTCAACAAGCAGTTGTTCACGATGCACCTCGTGGGCTTCGCGATTGTGGCCTTCGCGCTGCATCGCTGGGCCTACAAGCCGATTCTCGCGATGCTCGACGAGCGCCGCAACCGCATCGCCAAGAGCCTTGCCGACGCCGAGCAGATCAAGAAAGACCTCGCGAACGCCCAGGTGAAGTCGCAGGAGATTGTGAATGTGGCCAGCGCGCAGGCCAACAAGATGATCGAAGAGGCCCGCAATGCCGCCGCGAAGGTGCAGGAGGCCGAAACGCAGAAGGCGATTGCCACGGCAAACCAGATTGTTGCGAAAGCCAAGGAAGCCAGCGAGGCCGAACTCGTTCGCATGAAGAGCGAACTCCGCAAGGAACTCGTCCGCCTCGTGGCCGAGACAACCGCGAAAGTCAGCGGCAAGGTGCTTACGCTCGACGACCAGAAGCGCCTCGCCGACGAAACGACGAAGCAGTTGGCCGCGTAACATTTTTTCCATTCCGCCCCCCGCATGAAAATCAGCAAACAAGCCCGCCGCGATGCGAAGTCGCTGTTTCGCAGCACCCAGGTCAACGGCGTGCTGAATGAAGACAAGGCGCGTCAGGCGGTTGACCTGGTGCTGGCCGGCCAACCGCGCGGTTACGTCGGGATTTTGTCCCACTTCCAACGCCTGCTGAAGCTCGACTTCGACCGCCGCGCCGCGCTCATCGAGAGCGTCACGGCTTTGGACGAGGCGCAGCAGAACAGCGTGAAGGCCACGCTGACCAGCCGTTACGGCACGGGACTGAATTTCACCTTCACGCAGAACCCGGCGTTGATCGGTGGCATGAGAATCAAAGTGGGCAGCGATGTTTTTGACGGCAGCATCCAGTCGCGGTTGGCGCAGTTGCAGGAAGTTTAATTTTCTATGAGCACATTATTGCAAGAGATCGAATCGAAGATTTCCGGCGTGAAGACCAGCGTGTCGCGCCAAAACGTCGGCACCGTGCGCGAAGTTTCGGACGGCGTGGCGAAGATCGAGGGCCTGACCAGCGCGATGCTGAACGAGATGCTCGACTTCGGCAACGGCGTCACCGGGATCGCCTTGAACCTCGAAGAGACGGAAGTCGGCGCGATCATTCTCGGCGACTACACGCCCGTCAAAGAAGGCCAGGAAGTCAAGACGACCGGCAAGCTACTCTCCGTGCCCGTGGGCAAAGGTTTGCTCGGTCGCGTGGTCAACACGCTCGGCCAGCCGATTGATGGCAAAGGCCCGATTGCTTCCGACGTGTCGTATCCCGTCGAAAAAATTGCGCCCGGCATCGTGAAGCGCAAATCCGTGAACCAGCCCTTGCAGACGGGCGTCATGGCCATTGACGCGATGATTCCGATTGGCCGCGGTCAGCGCGAACTGATCATCGGCGACCGTTCCACCGGCAAGACGACCATCGGCGTGGACGCGATGATCAATCAGGCGCGCATCAACCAGAGCGAAGCCTCGAAGGAAAAAGGTTTTCGTCCGGTCTATTCCATTTACGTCGCGGTCGGTCAGAAGCAGTCGAGCGTGGCCCGCGTCATCGCGACGCTGGAGAAGGAAGGCGCGCTGCCTTACTGCATCGTCGTCGTGGCCTCGGCGTCTGACTCTGCCGCCAACCAATACCTCGCGCCGTTCGCCGGTGCGTCCATGGGCGAATGGTTCATGGACAATGGCATGGATGCGCTGATCATCTTTGACGATCTCTCGAAGCAAGCCGTCGCTTATCGCCAAGTTTCACTCATCCTCAAGCGCCCGTCCGGCCGCGAAGCGTATCCCGGCGACGTGTTCTATCTCCACAGTCGTCTGCTCGAACGCTCCGCGCGTGTGTCGGAGCGATACGGCGGCGGCTCGCTCACGGCGCTCCCGATCATCGAGACGCAGGCCGGCGACGTGTCCGCTTACATTCCGACGAACGTGATTTCGATCACCGACGGCCAGATTTATCTGGAAACGGATTTGTTCTACCAAGGCATTCGTCCTGCGATTTCCGTCGGTCTGTCGGTGAGCCGCGTCGGTTCTGCCGCGCAGGTCAAGGCCATGAAGCAGGTTGCCGGCAAAATCAAACTCGACCTCGCGCAGTTCCGCGAACTCGCGGCCTTCGCGCAGTTCGGCTCGGACCTTGATGCCAAGACGCAGGCGCAGCTCGAACGCGGCAAGCGCATTGTCGAGTTGTTCAAG
>JANOAY010000900.1:0-2637 GCA_031411375.1 Pedosphaera sp.
GCTTCAAGAAACTGTGGACAATAATCGAAACTGCGTAAATCCAAAAACCTTCAAACTGGGTGTTCCCCAATGTAGCATGACGCTGAATCCTGACCCGCCGCGCAACAAGTTGCAGGGCAACCTCACCCTCGTGGCGAGCTACGCGAAGAAAGCGCCCGCCCGCTCCGCAGCACCGGCTGCGACCACCGGTGCGAAACCCGCGCCTGCGACAACGACTCCTGCGGCCAAGCCCGCCTCGCCGTTCGCGAAGCCCAATGCGACGAATGCGCCGGCCAAACCCAATACCCCAGCAAAGAAATGAAAACCGTCGTGATGAATCTCATCGGGTCGCTGCTCCTCGTGGCGACGTTGGCGCACGCGCAAGTTCCGCCCCCCGCCGGAGCGCCAGCCGCGCCAGGCGCTCCCGGCGGCGCGCGCCCGAACACGCCGTCCATGTTCGGCGCGTCCACCAATTTCAACCGCTTCCCCCGCGTCCCCGGCGCTCCCGGCACGCCCGCTGGAAATGTCGCCGTCCCCGCCGGCCCCGGCGTGCCGGCCAATCCCGCCGCGCCCGGCGCGAATCCCAACGTCTTCGGCGCTCCCGCTGCAGGCGGCGCGGCCGCCGGCGGCTCGAACGTCGTCGTCCGCGGACAGTTTAAGACCAACGAGATGCTCTTGCCCGGCATGATCCGGTTTCAGGAAATGGAACTCGGCCAGTTCCTCGAAGTCTATGCCGAGATGACCGGCAAGACCTTGCTCAAGTCCCCGCAGGTTCCGCTCACGACGAAAATTTCCATTAACAACCAGAGCACGCTCACGAGGGAGGAGGCCATCAACGCCCTCAACACCATTCTCGGCCTGAACCAGATTTCCGTGATCCCGCAGGGCGAGAAGTTTCTTAAAATCGTCCCGCAGGCCGGCATCGGTCCCGAGGCCACGCCGTTCTCGACGAACACTTACGACTCGGTGCCCGACGCGCAGGGCGTGCCCATCGCGCAGATCGTCACGCTCAACCACCTCACGCCCGAGGACGCCATCAGCATCCTCACCCCCTACGCCAAGCTGCCGCAGGGTCTGCTCGGCGTGAAAGGCAGCCCCACGCTCGTCATCCGCGACTACGCGGAAAACGTAAAGCGCATGTTGGAAATTCTCGCCAAGGTGGACGTGGCCCTGCCCGTCACCATCGAGACCGTGGTCATTCCGATCAAATACGCGACAGCGGGTGAAATCGCCGGCGTGCTCAGCGGACTCGGCGCGACCACCGGCTCGGGCATCAGCGGCGGCGCGGGCGCGGCGGGCGGATTCGGCGGCGGTGGATTTGGCGGCGGGGCTGGCGGCCTCGGGGCTGGCGGCCTCGGCGGCGGCGGACTGGGCGGCGGCGGATTGGGCAGCCAATATGGCGGCGGCTCCAGCCGTGGCGGCCTCGGCAGTCAATATGGCGGCGGTGGCATCAACCGCGCCGGGAGTCTCGGTGCCAACACGGGCGGCAACGCGGCCAACCCCGGCAGCCTACGCAACACCGGCACCCCCGTGGGCAACCGCCTCACCAGCGCCGTGAATCGCGCGGCGGGCGGCGGCGCGGCGGGCGACTTCGTCCTCATCGGCAACGCCAAGATCATCCCCGACGAACGCTCGAACGCCCTGCTCATCTTCGCCGAGCGCGCCGACCTCATCATGATCAGCAACATCATCTCGAAGCTCGACGTGGTGCTCCCACAGGTCCGCATCGAGGCGCTCATTCTTGAAGTCAACCTGGGCAACGACAAAAGCCTCGGCGTGAGCATGAGGCAAAATGCCCAGAAATCCGGCGACCTCGATTTCGCGGGCGGCTCGGTCTTCGGCCCCGGCTTCGTCAACCCCAAAACCCTCACCGGCTTTGCGGGCGCGACCAACCTGCTCGGCGGCGGCTTCAACTACTTCGGCAAACTGAACGAGGATTTCGATTTCGCCATCAGCGCCGCCGCGAACGACTCGCGCATCAACGTCCTCTCGCGCCCGAGCGTCGTGACCTCCACGGCCAAGCCCGCGACGATTTTCGTCGGTGAGACGCGCCCCTACATCACCGGCACTTACAACAACGGGTTCAACAGCGGCGGCAATTCCTCCCAGTACTCCCAGCTCTCCATCGGCATCAGCCTCAACGTCATGCCCATCATCAACCAGGACGGACTCGTGGTCATGGACATCTCGCAGAACATCTCGCAGTCCGGCAAGGACGTGATCATTGACGGCAACGCCGTGCCCTCGACCATCGAGCGCAACGCCCAATCCTATGTCGCCGTCCACGACCGCGACACCATCATGCTCGGCGGCTTCATCTCCACGACCAAGAACAAGGGCAACGGCGGCGTGCCTTACCTCAAGGACATTCCCGGCCTCGGCATGCTCTTCCGCAGCACCAGCGAGAAAGTGGACCGCGTGGAACTGATGGTGCTCATCCGCCCGACCGTGCTGGCCACGCCGGAAATTGCCGCCCTGCAAACCGCCGAGATTCGCGACAACTCCCCCGGCATCACCAAGGCCGAGCGCGAGGAGGCCGAGTTCCAGCGCAAGCTGATGCAGAAAGAGCGCAAGGAACGCGAGCAGACCGAACGGCGCGGGAAGTAAGTCAGTGCGCGGACCGCCGAGTCCGCGAGTTCCAAAGAATCAAAAAAGAAA
>JANOAY010000901.1:0-4352 GCA_031411375.1 Pedosphaera sp.
CTGGCCAATCCGCCATGCCATTTCGCGCTCCTTCTCCCAGCGGGAGAGGGCTGGGGTGAGGGAGAGCGCACCACAAACCATTCGCAAACTATTTTCAAATAGCTTCCAAGCACTGCGGCGCCCCCCAGCCTCGGACCTTGGACTTTGCACCTTGGACTTCATCTCAGTAGCGCAGATACGGGTCCACGTTCGAGCCATGCACCGCCGTGTGGCAGCCGGAAGTCCAGCAGGTGCCGCGCTGCATGAAGGTCGTGTGATTCACCTTGCCGATGACGATGTTCCCGCGCGGCACGCCGAGGCTGGCGACTTGCGCGTGACAGCGCAGGCAGAGGTTCGCGTCGGGCTGCGTGAGCATCTTGCGATTCATGGAACCGTGCGGCGCGTGACAGGTGACGCAGCCCTCGCGCAGTGCCGCGTGTTCGAAGACAAAGCGCCGCGTCTGCTCGCGATGACAGCTCGCGCACTGCTCGTTCTGTCGCGCCATCGCGAGGCCGCCGGCGGGCTTCATGATGTCCGGGCCGTGCGGGTCGTGGCATTGCACGCAGTTCATTTTGCCCTCGTTGACCGGATGATGATGCGGGAGCTGGAAGTCAGTTTGAATTTCCAAATGACACGCGTAGCACGCCGTCGCGTCGCGTCCGGGGTTCACGATGAACTTCCCGCGCCCGCCGCCAACCGCGATGTGTTTGCTGCCCGGCCCGTGACAGGATTCGCAGCCGGTGCCGCCCGCCATCTTTGCCGCTTCGACGTGCATCCGTCCATGCGGGCTGGCGTCGAAGCCGCGCGTGTAATTCGCGTGGCAGTCCACGCAAGATTTGTTGCCGGTGAAGGTCGCGCCGGGAATTTCCGGCGGCGGCGCGAGGCGGCGTCCGAGCGTGGAGCAGGAGATGAACAGCGTGGCGAGGAAAACAATTCCGAGGAGCAGCGGCCAGCGGAGGCGACGGTGCCGCGCGCACGCCGCGCGCCACGCCAAAATGATTTTCCGGCTGAACACGCGCGTGGTTGTAGCCAAGCGCGGCGCGAGCGGCAATCGCGGGTTTGCGTAACGCCGACATTCCTGCCGGCAGGTGGCGAGACTTTCGAGTCTCGCGACGATGTTGTTTCCAAGACGTGTCCGAAGTCGCGTGACGCGTCTTCGACAAAGGGGGGACTTGGCCGTTCCATCAACACGAGACTGGAAAGTCTCGCCACCTGCCGGCAGGAATGTCGGCGTTACGGAAGAAGGATTGCGCCCGCCGCACGCCGCCTTCTAAATTCCACCCATGCTTGAAACGGTGGCCCAGCCCGTGAACGCCAGATCTTCCGCGCCAGAAACGCCCCTACAGGCGTATCGCTGGATGCTCCTCGCACGCGTGCTCGACGACAAACTCGCCAGCCTCTACCGCGCCGGGAAAATCCACGGCGGCGTTTTCCTCGGGCGCGGCCAGGAAGCAGTCAGCGTCTCGGTCGGCATTAATCTCCGACGCGGCGATATTTTTGCGCCGCTCATTCGTGACGGCGCGGGGCGGCTCGCGTTTGGCGAACCCGTCCTCGACGCCGTGCGCACCTACCTCGGCTCGCCGCTCGGGCCGATGCGGGCGCGCGATGGCAACGTGCATCGCGGACGTCCGCGCGATGGTCTGCTCCCGATGATCAGCCATCTCGGTGCAATGATCTCGGTCGTGAGCGGCGGGTTGATCGCGAAACGGTTTCGAGGTGAAACAGATTTTATCGGCGCGACCTGCATCGGCGACGGCGCGACTTCCACGGGAGCATTCCACGAAGCGTTGAATCAAGCGGCCGTCGAGAAGCTGCCGCTCGTTCTCGTGGTGGCGGACAATCAATACGCCTACTCCACGCCCACGGCGGCGCAGTTCGCGTGCGCCTCGCTGGCCGACAAGGCGGCGGGCTACGGCGTGGCCGCGCATACGATGGACGGCACCGACTTCGCGCAATGCCTCGAAGTCTCGACGCGCGCCGTGCAGTCCGCGCGTGCAGGCGGCGGGCCGCAATTGATCGTCGCGAATCTGCTGCGCCTCTGCGGCCACGGCGAGCACGACGACGCGGGTTACATCGTACCGGAGCTGAAACAGTCCGGCCTCGGCCGCGACTGCCTGAAGGTGGCGGAAGAATTTCTCGTGCGGCAGAAGTTCGCCGACGCTGCGAAGCTCGCGGCATGGCGCAGCGAAGCCATTCTCGAAGTCGAGCAAGCCGTGGCCACGGTGCAGCGCGAAGGCTCGCCCGATCCCTTCACGCAAGACTGGTCCGCGCTCTCGACCAGCCACCTGATGGAAGCGCGGGCATAACGGGCGACCAGTTGGCAACCCGTGCTCCGTTCACCGGCTCGCCGGATTCTTCAGGAAATAGAAATGCCCCTCCTGCGCGCCGAGCACGAGGTCGCGTTTGCCATCGCCGTCCCAGTCGGAAGTCGTGGGCGTGGGTGAATGGCCGGACGTGTCGCCGCTCGCGAGGTCGCCCTCTTTTTTGAAGAGCCACTTGCCATCGCGCTGCGCGACCTGCCGCCAGAGGACGGCGTTATTGCCATCGGCGAGGATGTCGAGTTTCCCGTCGCCGTCCCAGTCGGCCACGGTGAGTTTGCGGCGTCCGCTCGCACCGAGCTTGCTGGCGTTGAAGCGGAGCGGAGCGCCCTGCTCGTCGCACAAGACGCGCTGGCCGGAGAGCAGCACCAGCTTGCCTTCGCGTTTGAGGCGCGGCCAGAAACAGAGCCAGCCTTCGTGATCCATCATCACGAGATCGGTGAGTCCGTCGCCGTTCCAGTCCACCGTCACGGGCGAGGTGCGCCATTGCGTGACCAGTTCGCGACCGACGGGATTCCACCAGTTCCACTCCGGCTTGGGCGTGGCCGAAATCACCAGCGGCCAGTCCACTTCGATGTTCTGCGCGGCAGCGAGCTTCGGCGCGGCACGCGTGCCGACGTTTTTGAACCACTCGATGCGGCCCCAGATGGAATTGATCACGATGTCCGGCAGGCCGTCGCCGTCCCAGTCCGCGACGGACGGCACGGTGTAACCCCACTTCGCTTCAATAGGCCCCTGAATCGATCCGTTCGGGCCGGCCTGAATGCGGATGATTTTTCCATTCGCCAAAAGTTTCTTCGGCGCAGCCCACTTCGGCGCGGCCACGCGCGGGCCGCTCAGGTTCTCGATGAATTCCAAGTAGCCCGCCGAGTTCCCGCTGATGATGTCCTCGTCGCCGTCGCCATCCCAGTCGAAGACCGACGGCGTGGCGAGCGCGCCGCACTTCAACTCGTCCGCCTCCTGCTGGAAGTAGCGCGGCGGGAAAAAATTCGGCGCGGCGTTCACGCGCAGGCCGGTGTTTTCGAGGAAGGCCACGCGCCCGTCCTCGTCGCCACAAATCAAGTCCACGCGCCGGTCGCCGTTCCAATCAATCGCGTGCGGCACGATCATTTGCAGATCCATCGCGAGCGGCTGGCCGAGGTTCGTGAGCTTCACGCCAATCGCGAAATCCGGCTTGGTGCGCGTCCCGATGTTTTCAAAAAACGTGAAGCCGTCGAGGAACTCGCCACTGATCAAATCGAGATCTCCGTCGCCATCGAAGTCCGCGAGGTTCGGCGTGGGCGCGCCCACGACTTCCATCGGCTGGCCGCCGGCGAGGAGTTGCTGCGGACGGCCAAATTTCGGCGCAGCGTCCGTGCCGTCGTTCTTGATCCAATACATCCAGCCGTGCGGCAGCGCGCCAGTCCACGCGCCGCGCGCGTTGTATTTCCGCGCCCAGTCCGTGCCGAACCAGCCGAAGTCGTCCCACGAATCATGGCCCACGAGCAGATCGTGCGCGCCGTCGCCATCCACGTCGGCGTAGCGCCAGGTGTTGCCGCGCAGATTCTTGATGTTCGCGAGTTTGTTCGTCGGATAAATCGCGCGCGAGGCCGTGAAGTTGTCACTGGTAAAGTTCGGATACTCGCGATTACGCACCAGCAGGCGCGGCTTCCCGTTCACAGTGGAGAGCGTCATGTATTCCGCCGCCGGGCCGAGACGTTTCCCCGCCTTGAACACCGGCATGGCGACGCCTTGGCCCGCCGGGTTCTCGAAAAGATAAACGCCGTTGTAATGCTTGTCGGGACAGGCCACGAGCAGATCGAGATCGCCGTCGCCATCCCAATCCATCGGCAGCGGGAAGGCGTAGAGGCCGACGCCGAGATCAACCACGAGGCCGGGGTTGTTTTGCAGAATGCGGGTCATCTCGGCGGCGCGCAGCGGGACGGACGCGGCAGCGCAACAAAGGAGCAGCAGGAGAGTTCGCATGAGGTGCAGCTTGGCAGTCCCATCAACGCGAGACTGGAATGTGCCTCCACCTGCCGGCTGGAAAGCCGGCGTTACGTAGCGCCGGCTTTC
>JANOAY010000902.1:0-2753 GCA_031411375.1 Pedosphaera sp.
GCCCCAATATTGCCCCGTCGGTTCACCGACCTTTCGGAGAAAGACAAAGTTGGGGCCGCGCAGCAACGCGGCCCTACCTCGCTGCTCACTTCGCGTAGTCGCGCCAGAGCCACCGCATCGTGTCGGGGAAAATGGTGCCGCCGTGGTTCCCGTTGTGGCCGCCTTCGCCGAAGACGTATTTGTAGTCGTAATCTTTTTCCTCCAGCGCGGCCGCGAGCAGGTGATTCGCCACCACCCAGTTCCAGCCGGGCCGACGGTTCTGCGCCGAGCCGCGCAAATCATTCGCGCCGTCCTGCAAGAAGACACGGATGGGCCGCCAGTCATTCGTGCGGATGATCTCCGGATATTTGTCGCCGCCCCGAATGTTCGTGAAGCTGCCGACGTGGCTCACCACCTTGCGAAATTGATCGGGCCGATGCCACGCCACCGTCCACGCGCAAATCGCTCCGCTGCTGATGCCGCCGATGGCGCGGCCCTCGGGATCATCGGTGATGTTGTAATGCTTCTTCACGTAGGGGAGAATTTCGCTGACGATGAACTCGGAATAATTCGTCGTCAGCGAATCATACTCGAAGCTGCGGTTGCGCGGCTCCGGCTGCCAGCCGCGCGGCGCTTTCGGAAATTCCTTCTCCTTGAAGCCCGGATCGATGAACACCGCAACCGTCACCGGCATCTCCTTCGCCGCGATCAAGTTGTCGAACACCACAGGTACGCGGAAATCGCCATCCTCCTTCTGATACGTGTGGCCGTCCTGGAAAATCATCAGCGCGGCGGGTTTTGCGGCGTCGTATTGCGCGGGCACGTAGATCGAGCAATGCCGGATCGTGTTCGCGAAGACCGTGCTGTTCGTCCAGTCGAAATCCGTGATCTTTCCGCGCGGCACGCCTTCCTTGCGCTGCGAGTCGGGGCCGTGCGTGTACTTCACCTCCGTCTTCGGGAAGCGCACCACGGACGCGGGCGTGCGACGCGCGGTGTTGGTGGCGGGCGCGTCGGCGCCTTGCAAAACTGCGCCGGCCAGCGCCAGCAGACCAAGTGTTGAGGTAATTGCGTTCATGGTTAATTGCATTGGAGAAATTTTTACCGCTTCACGAAACCGCTGTCCGCCATCCACTCATCCAGCCGCACCGCCCACGCGCCGACGGGTTTGGTGTTCTTCGCGCGCAGGCCGAAGCCGTGGCCGCCCGTGCTGTAGATGTGCAGCTCCGCCGACACGCCCGCGCGCTTGAAGCGCAGATACGCCTCGGCCAGACCTTCCGCGATGTCCTGCCGATCCGTGTACGAGCAGGCGAGGAACACCGGCGGAAAACCTTTCACCGGCTGAATGTCCGCCGAACGTCCGGGATAAATGAGCGCCTGAAAATTCGGACGGCAGGGCTGGCGTTCGATGAGGTCGCTGGCGTCCGCCTTGCCTTCATCGAAACGCGCGCAAACCAAATTGACCAACTCACCACCGGCGGAGAAACCCATCGCGCCCACCTTGTTCGGATCAAAGCCCCACTCGCTCGCGCGGCTGCGGATGAGGCGCATGGCGCGCTGCGTGTCGGCCAGCGCCTCGACTTCGATTTTGTAAGTGGAGTTCGTCTCGCGCGCGAGCCGGTGCTTGAGCACGAACGCCGCGATGCCGCGCTCCGCCAGCCACTCGCCCACGTTGTAGCCTTCATGCGTGATGGCCAGCACGCGATGGCCGCCGCCGGGAATCACGAGCATCGCCGTGCCGGTCGCCTTGTCCTTGGTCGGCAGGTAGGGCGTGAGCGATGGATTGTGAATGCCCCACACGGAAATCTCGCCGCCCGCGGATTTGGTCACGACTTCCTTGGCCGTCTTGCCCTCGGAGCCGGGCGCGCCCTTGGGCCAGAGCGGAATTTCCGTGGGCAGTTCCGCGGCCACCAACATGGCCGCAGGGAGCAACGAGATCGCCAGCGAGTAAAAATATTTCATGCGTTTTCTTTTGAGTGAACGGCCATACGACGACGCCCGAGCGCAGCCGGTTTCAATTGTTCTTCCCACAGATTCAGGAAAGCCACGGATGTAGGAGCAAAAAAATCTGCGGCTTCCCTGAATCTGCGGGAACCATTCGGCCCTCCGTCCAGAACTCATGCGGTCTCTCCACTCCTTTGTCCCCATTCCCTTGTCCAAATTTTCGTGGAGAGGGTGGGCTAGGGAATGGGACAGAGGAGTTCGTTTTCAGCCGCAGAAACTGCGCTCGCCACGCCATCGGGTTTTCGTATCGTCGCGCCATGCACCGGTTGTCCCTTGCTGTTCGCGCGCTGCTTCTGGCCGCGCTCTGTTTGCTGCCTGCCTGCCGCGAGAAAGCTCCGCGCGCGGCGACCGGCGACGATTTCCTGCGCCTGAGCAACGTGGGCAAGGCGCAACTGGATCGCGGCGAGGCCTTGCCCGCCGTCGCGTCCTTCGAGAAGGCGCTCGCGCTGCAACCGGATCACCCTGACGCACGCCTGAATCTTGCCAACGCGCTCCTCCTGTCCGGCGACGACGTGAAAGCCCGCGCGCTCGCCGAGTCCGTGCTGTTGCTCGAACGCGGCTCCGCCCCCGCGCTCTACGTCGCGGGCGTCGCGTCGCTGCATCAGCGCGACTTCACGAACGCCATTCAATTTCTCCAACAGGCCAAAGACCTCGACATCCGCGTCAACGCCGTGAGCCTGCAACTCGGCCTCGCCTACGAAGGCATCAGCCGCTGGGAGGAAGCGCTCGCGCAGTACGAGGAGATTGCGCAGTTCGATCCGGAGTTCCCCGGC
>JANOAY010000903.1:0-1929 GCA_031411375.1 Pedosphaera sp.
ATTTTCCCCGCCCGGCCTCAGCCCCGGCGGATTGCGGCTCACCCTCCGCGCGCATGTGAATGACGCCGCCGCGTTTTATCTGAATGGTGTGGAACTGTTCCGCACGAACTTGCCCGTCGGAACCATCACGCCCACGACGCCCGCCGTCGTGTCCTTGGGCAACGGACTGGTGTCCGCCACGCGGGAAATTTCCACGCCCCTGCTCCGCACCGGCTCCAATCTGTTCGCCGTGGAACTGCACCAGTTCGCGGATTTGGACGCGCAAAAATTTTTCGCGGCGGAACTCCTCGCCCGCGCCGAGTCGCTGCTCGTCGGGCCGCTGCGCGTGCTGGGCGGTCCCAGTGAAGCGACCGTCTTGGAAAACCGCGCCGTGACCTTCCGCGTCAGTTCCGTGGCCGCGAGCGCGTTCCAGTGGCAGGTCAATGGCGGCAATGTTTTCGGCGCGACGAATTCCTCGCTCATTTTCCCCGCCTCGATCTTTTTCGATGGCGCGCAAATCCGCTGCGCGGTCAGCCAGCCCGGCACCACGATTCTCACGACCAACGCCACGGTGCATGTCGTGCCGGACACCACGCGCCCCGCGCTGCTCGGCGCGCGCCTGAACCCGGACGGCACCATGACGTTGAGTTTTTCCGAGCCGCTCGCCGCCGCCACGGCGGCGGACATTTTGCGCTACGCGGTGACGAACGCGACCGGCCCTTCCGTGACCATCACCGGCGCGGTGCTGACGAACGGGACGGACGTGGTGCTGACGTTCGCCACGCCGCTGGCGGGCCGCTACACCGTGGTCGTGAACGGCGTGACGGACTTGGCGAATGTGCCGAACGCAGTCCTCCCCGGCAGTGCGGCCACGGTGAGCGCGACGGTTTTCCTGCCGATGACCAACGCGTGGAAGTATCTGCTCATCAACACGAACGAGACGGTGCAGGCCGCGTATATGCAGGTGAATTACGACGACTCGACGTGGGCCGGTCCGAGCAACGCGCTGCTCTACGTGGAAGATTCCGCCCTGCCCGCGCCGAAGAACACGCCGCTTTCCCTGTTCGATTCCGGCGGCGTGAACCGGATCAACACCTACTACTTCCGGCAGAGTTTTGTCGCGCCCATCAGCGCCACGAATGTGACCGCACAACTCCGCCACATCATTGATGACGGCCTGCTGGTCTATTTGAACGGGCACGAAATTTATCGCTACAACCTGCCGGCGGGAACAGTGACGGCGGCCGCGCAAGCCCTGATCAACGTCGGCAACGCGACGTTGCTCGGGCCGTTTGCCATTTTTAACGTCACCAATCTCGTCAGCGGCACGAACGTGCTGGCGGCGGAAGTGCATCAGATGGGAGCGTTAAACTCGGACATAGTCATGGGCGTGGAACTCACCTTGGACGTGCCGGGATTTCTCCTGCCACTGCCCGCGCCGAGTCTGGACGCGCGCCTCGCGCTGGTGCCGTCGAGCGGACAGTTCGCGCTGGTGTGGAGCGAGCCGGACTTTGCGCTCGAAAGCGCGCCCGGCGTGGACGGCCCGTGGACGCCCGTGGCGTCGCCGAGTCCGGTGTTCATTTCGCCCACGAACGCCGCCGCGTTCTATCGTCTGCGGAGGTGATTTTTCGGCGCGCGGATATTCCTGTCCGCAGCAGGCCACGGACGACAGAAAGTATGGGCAAGTTCTTGAACCTCGCAACTCAGCGGCTTGCTGCGGACGGGGATGTCCGCGCGCCGATCACTTGGAACTTCCGTCCGCCACCGGCTCCATCTTCGCAATCGCCGCCATGATTTCGTCGGCGACCTGCTGGTAAATATCTTTCAACCGATCCTTCGAGCACGTCTTCGCCTCGGCGCGCAGCGTGGCAAAGGACATCGGCTCGCCGTATTTCACCGTCAGGCGCACCGGCTTGGGAAACGTCACGTCACGTCCGTAGGCGGCGAGCG
>JANOAY010000904.1:0-5281 GCA_031411375.1 Pedosphaera sp.
CCGGTCTATCTCCTCCGCACGCGCGGCTGGCGCGCGCTCCTCACCGCCCTGTGCTTCCTCGGTATCTGGGTGGTGATGTGGGTGGGCGTGGCCGTCGTGTGGTTGGTCCGGGAATTCTTCTTCCGCGAGTGATGCAGGGTAGGGCGCCGCTGTCCTCAGCGCGCCTTGGGAATCCTGAAAGGATTCAGATCATCCAGCCCAGCGTTGCGTCGCCGAGACGCTACGCTGGGTGGGCGTGTCGAGAAGGTCATCAACCCTGTCAGGGTTGAATCACGGGCGTAAGGGCGGGATGGATGCAACCCTTGCAGGGTAGCGCCCCGGCGGCGCAACCCTGGGCTAGATGATTTCCATCCTTTCAGGATGGAGGGGCGCCACGCCCTCCTAACCGTTAAAGTGACGGGCCAAAGCGCTCGGAACGGGACCATACGCCGTGGCGCAGGGACTGTGAAGGGGTGCCGGAGCACCCAATCGCGCTGCCCGACCGCTCCGGAGCTCTGCCGGAGGACCCCGCACCATTTCCGAACAGCACCGCCGCGTTTTCCTGCGGCTATTGTTTAACGCCAGACGGCTCCGTAGCATTTCTTTGCCGTAACTTTTTGACTCCAGACAATAAGTCGGCGTTTCCTTGCGGGTCCGTAGCATTTCCAAACAGCCCAGTAGCGATTCCTTGCGGGTGAGTTCCGCTGGTAGCCGCAACTTATTGCGGATTTATGGAAGTCCAGTTGAACTCAGCCGCAGTTTATTCCGTGTGTTCAGTCATCTATGCTGAGATTGCGGCATCCAATCGCTACGGGGCGGTTTCCCATCAGCCGGTGGCGGCGTCCTATTCCGCTCTTATAGACAAACAGCACAAAACGGGGCTTGTCAGGCGGTTTTGGGTTGGTTCAATCTCTTGCTCATGAGCACGGAACCTTTGCCCCCAGCTTCTCCGGCCACTCCCGCGACTTCCGCCGCGCCGGTCGCCCCGCAGTGGCGTCCGGCCGTGGCCGCAATGGCGCGGGCCACGACGCGCCGGACGGCGGCGGGGGTGTGTGATGCGTTGAGCAGTCCGATCCGGCTGCGGGCGTTGCGTCGGTTGGTGGAGGTGCAGCAGCCGATGTCGGTGTCGCAACTGGCGAGCAAGGAGCGGCTCAGCCCGGACGCGATGAGCCGGCATCTGCAAATCATGGAGAAGGCGGGCGTGCTGGCGTCGCACTCGGGGGTGGACCGGCGTTGCTCGTGTTATTTCGTGCCGATGGAGTTTCAGCAGGAGGCGGGCTGGCTGGACTTCGGCGTGGTGAAGGTAAGGCGGGAGGAGATTTGAACGGCTGGCCCGGGGTCAAGGTTCTTGAAGCAGTGCAGGCGGGCGGGTAGGGTCGCGGCATGATTGCCACGAGCTACCGCTACATCGTCCGCCGGGCCGGCGTGCGTTCCGGCCACGCCATTGTCGAGGACACGCGCATCGGCGTGCATGACGTGGTGGCGCTGACGAAGACGGGCGCTTCCGTGGATGAGGTGGTGGCGAGTTTTCCCCGGCTCACGCGGGCGCAAGTTTATGAATGCCTCGCCTTCTACGAGGATCATCGCGGCGAAGTGGACGCGCTGGTCAACGCGCAACTCGCGCACCTCGACGAGTGAACTTCCTGGTGGACGAGGATGTGCCGGCGGAAGCGGCGCGTTGTCTGCAACAAGCCGGACACCAAACTTTCTTGGTCACCGAAACCTTGGGCGTGCGCACGGATGACGTGGATGTCTGGCAGCACGCCGCCGAAACGCAGTCCGTCGTCCTCACCTGCAACCGTCAGGACTTCCTCGCCCTCGCGGGCACTGCTCCTGAGACCGGACTCACCGTGCTGAACCGTCGCCGCACGCGGACGGCGGAGTGTCAGCATCTGCTGGCGTTGCTGGCGCGCGCGGGGGAGTCGGGGTTGAAGGGGAACATCAACTTCGCGTGAGGCGGAGGATTTCCTGCATCGGCGCGGCACGCACTTCGGTTAGTCCCGGAAATTCTGGAACTGCACGGTGACGGTGAATTCCTGAGCCTGCACGGCGGCGATGACGGCTTGGAGGTCGTCGCGGCTCTTGCCGGTGACGCGGACTTGCTGCTCTTGAATCTGGGTGGTGACCTTGAGCTTGGTGTCGCGGATGAAGGTGGTGACTTCCTTGGCGGCGGCGGTCTCGAGGCCTTGCTTGATCTTGATGACCTGCCGGGCGTGGCCGAGGGGGGAGAGGTCGGCGTCGGGGCGGTCGAGGCTTTTCATGCTCACGCCGCGCTTGGCGAGTTTGCTGACGACCATTTCTTCGAGGGCGCGAATCTTGAAGGCGTCGGGGGCGGTGAGTTTGATTTCGTTTTTCTCGAGGGTGATCTCGGCCTTGGTGCCTTTGAAGTCGAAACGCTGGGCGAGTTCCTTCTTGGCCTGGTTGACGGCGTTCTCGATCTCCATCGAGTTCACTTCGGAGACAATGTCGAATGACGGCATGGCGTGGAGCGTAGGGAAAAATCGGGAGGGGCCGAAAGGCAAAAAGCGGAGGACGGACGGTCGGAAACAATTCCCGACACGGCATCGTCTCATTTCCACGCTTGAACAGGCCGCCCACAGTGATAGCCTGCGCGCGAACCAGGACTCCAAAACTTTATGAAACGACTCATTGCGCTCTCGGCCGTCCTCCTTGCGCTGCCCTCCGCCTTCGCCGCCGAGACGCCGCCGCCGGTCATTTACAATCTCACGGCCACGAACCTGACCAAGACCTTCCAGTTCACGCCGTCGCCGGCCATCCAGCAGTATAATATCCTGAGCGGGACCAACCTGGGCGTGCCGTTGACGCCGATTGTCTCGGGCACGTTGAGCAATTTTAACTACCGCGTGCCGAGCACGACGCCGCTGCGGTTCTTCGCCGTGGAGGCCGTGCCGATGAACACCAACGATCTCCTCTCGGTCAACCTGCTCAACCGCCTCGCCTACGGCCCGACGCCGGACGAGCTGGCGCGCGTGCGCACGATGGGACCGCAGGCTTACATCAACGAGCAGCTCGCGCCGGAGAACCTCACGGAGACGCACGACTTCTACGTGTCGCAGACCACGAACGGCGTGCCGCCCTCGGGCGTGCCGGAGTGGCGGTTCGCGACCTTCACGGGGTTCTTCTCGCAATCGAACCTCTACGCCTACCTCTCAGCGGCGGGGGACGCGTATCTCGACGACATCTCGCTGGTGCCGCTGACGAATTATTTCCAGACGAATTACACGACCAACATCAACGGCAGCATCACCAACGTGACCAGCAACGTGCAGACCTTGTTCAGCGCAAGCACGAACGTCTTGGTCAACGGGGATTTTGAAACCGGCGCGTTCTTCCCGTGGACCGTGGGCGCGAACGCCATCAACTCAACCGTGACCAACGAGTACGCGCACTCGGGCAGCTACAGCCTGCACTTGGTGGCGGCGGCGGGCGCGACGGGCGCGGGACATTTGCAGCAGAACATGTCGAACCTCTGGTTCCGCTTCGACAACTCCTCCACGCGCGGCACCTTGAGCTTCTGGTATCTCTCCACGCCGACCTCGGGGAACATCAAGATGCGCCTGAGCGGCAGCGGCATCGTAGGTGCGGGCAACCCCGCGCCGCCGGCCCCGGAATGGATTTACGCCACCGCCACCGGCACGGCGGGCGCGAACAACGCCTTCTACATTTACCTCTCCGGCGCGGGCGAGGCTTACATAGATGATTTGAAAATGGTCGCCGGCACCGTCGCCGAGGCGGGGCCGAACCTGATCCGCAACGGTGATTTTGAAACGCCGCTCGGCGTCACGAACTGGAACAGCACCGCCGACTTCACCAACTCCTTCATCAGTCCCACCTACTCCCGTTCCGGCGCAGGCAGCCTGAAGATCGTCGCGACCGGCGGCGGCACGGGCAACGGCGACTCCATCTTCCAGACCAACAACGCGAGCATCAGCAACAACCTCACCTACACCGTCAGCTTCTGGTATCTGCCGCCCACCCGCAGCCGCACGCTCACCGTCCGCCTCTCCGGCGCGGGCGCAAACACCATCGTGCAGGCCAACGAACCCGGCAGCACGGCTGGCAACATCCGCCGACGCCTCGAGAACATCTGGAACCCCAGCATCGAGGACGGCAGCATCACCGTCCCCACCGTGGGCGGCGCGAACCTCCACGACCTGCGCGCCTACCATGTGCTGAACGCGGTCAGCGCCAAGCGGCAGTTGATCGAGGTGCTGCTGCAATTCCTCGAGAACCATTTCGTGACCCAGCACTCGAAGAGCGTGGACTACTTCGACCGCACCTACGATGACGGCAACTTGATGGACGTCTTCGCCACCGACTGGGAATACCGCGAGCGCGTGAAGTGGCAGGCCGCGCTGCTCAACCCGAACTGCAACTTCTACGACCTCCTGAAAATCCACGTCGAAAGCCCGGCGGAAATTGTCTATCTCGACTCCGTGGACAGCCGCGGCAACGGCAACAACATCGCCAATGAAAATTACGCCCGCGAAATCATGGAACTGTTCTGCATGGGCGTGGACAACGGCTACGACCAGCTCGACATCGTGGCCATGTCCCGCGCCTGGACCGGCTGGTCCGTGGAAATTGTGGACGCGGCGAACATCAACAACCCGCACGCCGTGAAGTCCGACCGTTATGGCTTCTATCCCGGCAACGGCACCACCGGCAACTCGAACATCATCGGCGTCTGGACCTTCAACTACAAACCCGCCAGCCACGGCACGAACCGCGCGCCCATCTGGTCGAACTGGGACACCAACGCCTCGCAGACGAATCCCAAGCCGCTCGGCAGCGCCGCCTATCCGTACGCCAGCGGCCAGTCGAAGACGGTGCCCGCCCGCTTTGGCGCTCCGTGGGCCGGCCAGCCGTACCGTCTCGTGATTCCCGGCGGACGCACCAGTTCCGTCACCAACGGCATTCTCGACGGCTACGAAGTCGCCGCCCACATCGCGAACCTGCCGTTCACGATGGAATACCTGAGCGTGAAACTGTGCCGCCTGTTCGTGCATGAAGGCTTCCCGAATCCGAACACGCTCCCCGGCTCGCCCGAGGGCGCTTTCTACGATTACACGAACCCGAACCGCTCGGCGGAAGCCGAACTGGTCCGTCGTTGCATGGTCGCGTGGGACACGCCCGCCGGGGACGGACGCAAGGGCAACATCCGCAACGTGCTGAACGTGATCTTCAACTCCGACCTTTTCCGCAGCCACAACGGCTCCTTACAGAAGGTGAAGACGCCGGTGGAATTCGCGGTCAGCGCCGTGCGCGCCCTGTCCTCCAC
>JANOAY010000905.1:0-2685 GCA_031411375.1 Pedosphaera sp.
GTGAGCGTGGCGACGAGGCTGGTCGTCGAGCCAAAGGAGTTGCTGACCACCACGCTGTAACCGCCCGCGTTCGCCGGTTGAATGTTTGCGAGCGGATAGGCCGAACTGTTCGCGCCCGCGATGTTCGTTCCGCCGAAGCGCCACTGATACTGCAACGCGCCGCCGCTCGCGGTGACGATGAAGGTGGTGTTGCTGCCCGCGATCACGGTGCGGCTCTGCGGCTGTTGCGCAATGAGCGGCGGAGCCTGCACAGACAAACGCGCGGGGCCTCCGAGCGCCACGCCCCACTGGTTCGCGACGAGCACGGAGTAAAGTCCGGCATTCGTGGCCTGCGCGTTAAGCAAAATCAAAACGGAGTTCGTCGCGTTGGGAATCACCGTGCCGTTCAGCCGCCATTGATAACTGAGCGGAGCCGCGCCCGCCGCGCCCACGCTGAAGATCACGTTGCTGCCGCCCGCCACGACCAAGTCGCCCGGTGCGCTGGTGATGGTCGGCACCTGTCCGCCGGAGAAACCGGTCTCGCCGCCTGGTGTCGGCCCGCCCGCGATCCAGTTCACCGCGTCGTTGCCGTAGTCGGTGGCGATCATGCGCTGGAGCGAGAGGCCGGTACCGTTGGTATTGCCGTCCGCCGCCGCAGGCCACGGCGCGCGGTCGGAATACTTCACGCGCTCGACGAGAATGTAAGGCACGAGTCCCGCGTCCGGGCCGCTGGCAACGGGCGCGTCCGGGCGTTTCAATTCCACCGCGTCGCTGCTGTTGTCGAGCTTGCCGCTCCACGGGCCGAGGATGACGACGCTGTTGTCCAGCCCATGCTTCGCGCGGAAGTCCGCCAGCGCGGCCGCATTCGTCACCGGATCAAAACTCACGATGAGGACGTAATTGTATTCAGGAATGATCACGCCGGGCGGGAAGTCGAAATTCACCGCGTCACGCAAGCGCCAGGTGTTCGTGGGCTGCGCGAGATCGTAGGCCGCGACGGGCGAGGCCGTGGGATTATGAATCTCGATGAACTCGTCGAACGTGTTGTCGTTCGTGCCGTTGTCCGGCGGATGATAGTGAATCTCATTGATGACCAGCGGGCCGACGAGCGGATAGGCGTTGGTCGTGCCGAAGGTGCGCGCGCTCATCGCCACGAAATCATCGCCGCTGCTTTTCTCGTAGCGTCCGAAGGACACGCCGTCCGTCGCCGGGCCGAACTTCGCGTTCGCACGATAGCCGGTGAGCGCGCCGTTCGCGTCCGCGACGCTGAGGATGATTTCGTCATCCTTGAAACTGTTGAGCGCAAAGCTCGGCGGCACGTCGTCCGCCGTGGGATTGAACTGCGCTTCGTTGAAAGTGATGAAGCCGCGCGACGGGATGATGGTGCCGGGCGGAATTTGAAACCGCTGCAAGTCCCTGCGCGCGTTGCTCAGGAACCAGCCGCCCACCGCCACGTCCACATCGCCGGGGTTCCGTAACTCAATCGCCTGCGCCAGCGGCAGTGTCGCGCGCGTGAGGGCTTCGCTGATGACGACGCTGTTCGCGAGCGGGAGCCAGTTCGCGTCCTCGGGCGTGGCGCTGTCGGGGAAGGCGACGAAGTTCGTCGCGCCATCGGGCAGGCGTCCGTACGAAACGCCAGACTGCGCATTCGTGTAGGTGATGACATCCACGGTCGAGAGGGCCACGCCGTTCACGCGATACAGTCCGATGCCCTCGCTGGCGGCGAGCTGGAAGCCGACGTGATCGCCGCCCGCCGCCGTGTTGTTATCCGCGATGAACTGGATCCACGCCTCCGGTCCGGCGCCGAGGAACGACAGCGCGCGGATGGAATGCTTCAACGGATTCGACTGATCATCGGTCAGGAACAGGCCTGCGAGCGAGACGGGCAGGGAACCGGGGTTGAACACCTCGAACCAGTCGTCCTCGTCAGCGGGAGGATTCGGCAGCCACTCGTTGATGCGCAGCGCAGTCGGATCGCCGAGCGGCACGGTGAGGTTCGCGGAACCGCGCGTTGGCGCGGTGAGCGTCCACGAACTGTTCTGCCCCGGCGTGGCGCGGCCCAGCGCGAGGTCGCCGACTTGCACGCCATAGACCACGCCATCAAGCAGCGCGCCGCCGACGGACGGACGGTGGAACAAATAAATCGCGCCGCTGTCCGCGCTGAGTTCGAAGCCGGCGTTGAAGGGCGAGTAAGGTTCCGAGTCATCAAACTCCACGACGTAGTGGCCGCCGGGCGGAATAGCCGCGCCTTGCGGGAACACCCAGCGGCGCGGACGGCTCAAATCATCGGTGAGGCTGAGGTCGGAAATGTCCACGAGGTTGGTCGAGGGGTTGAACAGCTCGACCCAGTCCGTGATTTTTCCGTTCACGTTCGTGAAGGACTGGTTCTTGGTGAAGACCTCGTTGAGCACGACGGGCGTGTTGACGAAGTTGGTCACGAAGCGTTGCGAGTCGAGGCCGATGGCCATCGCGAGGTCGCTGCTGGTGGAGCTTTGCTGATGAACTTCGATGGCGAGGTAGTTCGTGCCTTGCAGGAGGTTCGGCAGCGTGACGGGGATTCCGCTCACCACCTGGGCCGTGCCGCTGACCACCGACGGGCGGGTGGCATAGACCACGTTCACGCCCACGTCGAAATTGTAGCGGAAAATTTCCACGCCGTTCAGGAAGAGCACGCACCCATCGTCGAGAATATGCGAGAGCACGAAG
>JANOAY010000906.1:0-3277 GCA_031411375.1 Pedosphaera sp.
CATCAGTTTCACGGAACTGAACAGCACCAACCCGAGCGGAAACCACGCGAGCGGCGACACGGGCCGCAGCACCTGGATGATCGGGTCCACCGCCTTGGTGAACGTCTTCGACAACCCGAGGAAAAATCCCAGCGGCGTGCCGAGCAGCAGCGCGATGAAGTAGCCTTGTGCCACGAGCCACAGCGAGAGAGAGGTGAAGGACAGAATGCCTTGATCCAATTCACCGCGCTTCGCAAACGGCTGCGTGATGTAAGGCTTGCTCGCCTTCCACGTTTCCGTCGGCGTCGGGAGGTCCGGCGAGATGCCGGTCTTCACGGTCTTCGTCACGACATCGCCGAAGTCGTCCTTGCTCTTCTTCGTCTCGGTATGCCCGGCGGCGATCTGCCAGATCACGAGGAACGCAACGAGTCCGACGCACGGGAGCAGGAAGCTGTCGAGCTTGAATCGTTTGATAAATTCCATGGTTCAACCTTTGAGACTCTTGACCGCGAATCCGGCGGCGTAGGCTTCCAAATCACTCTTCGGATCAAATTTTCCGCCATCGAAAAACATCTCGGGTTTCTCGTCCGCGCCGCCGTGGGCGTATCCGATTTCTTTCATCGCCTCCTCGTAGATGTCGCCACGCATCACCTGTTTGGCCACGCCCGCATAGTCGGGAGCGCCTTCGGTGAAACCCCAGCGGCGCAGTTGCGTGAGCCACCATTTGGCGAACTTCGCCTGCGGGTAATTGCAGTTGCGATCGCTGAAGGTCATGTAGTTCGGGTCCCTGAACTTGCGTCCGTCGCCCATCACGTACTTGCCCTGCAACCGTCCCAGGATCGTCTCCGGTGGGCAGTTGATGTAAGTCGCGGCACTGACGATTTTCGACTGCTCCTCGCGGTTCTCCATCTTGTCGAGCCACACGCTCGCTTCGTGCAGCGCCTTGAGCACGGCCTTCACGGTCTTCGGATTTTTCTCCGCGAACTCAGCGGTGAAGGCGCAAACTTTTTCCGGATGATCTTTCCAGATGCCCTGCGTGGTGATGGCGGTGAAACCAATTTCCTCATTGATGGCGCGCGCGTTCCAAGGCTCGCCCACGCAATAGCCGTCCATCTTGCCGACCTTCATGTTCGCCACCATCTGCGGCGGCGGAATGGTGATGAGCGAAATGTCCGCGCCCGCGCCGCTCGCGCTGCCCGGATGAATGCCGCCCGCCGCCAGCCAGTAACGCAGCCACATCGCGTGCGTGCCAGGTGGGAAAGTCATGGCGAAGGTCATCGGCGTGCCGCTCGCTTTCGCCGCGTCCACCAGGGGTTTCAATGCCTTCGGGTCTTCCCCGACTTTGCCCGCGAGTTCCTTCTTGAGCGTAATGGCCTGGCCGTTGCGATTCAGAATCCACGGCACAATCATCGGCTTCTTCGGCGCTCCGCCGAGACCCATCGTGCTCGCGATAGGCATCCCGAGCAGCATGTGCGTGGCTTGCAAATCATCGTTGGAAAGTGAGTCACGAATCGCCGCCCAACTCGCGCCCTTCGCCACGGTGGAGTTGATGCCGTACTTTTTGAACAGCCCCTTCTCGTGCGCCAAGATGATGGACGAGCAGTCCGTGAGCGCGATGATGCCGAACTTCAGGTCCGCGCGTTCCGGCGCATCGTTCGCATACACGCGGCCCATCCAGCCCGGCGGCAGGCCGGCCAGAAGGGCGGTTGCGCCGGCGAACTTGGCGGTGCCGCGCAAAAATTGACGACGGTTGAGAGGGATGGAGTTGTTGCGATCCGTTTTTTTCATGTTGGAGCTGATGCTTCTCAAAATCATTCCGCGGCGCTTTCGCGACCGCGTTGCGCCCCCTTAGCTGCGAGTGTGCCACGCGCCTTCGTCGCCTCGCGTGTTCGACCGCGCGCGACTGGGGGAACTGATGAAGTTGATTCATCAGATGCGCGCAGAGTCAGAAGTTCAATGGTTTGCAGCGCGTAAATGCGGGCGGAATGCGGGCGGGAAATTAAGAGCAGTGATCTCCACGAAAAACTTTCACATCGAACGCTGTCGCAAAACGTCCGACACACATGCGCGAATTTATGCACCGTGGAGATTTTGTGCGTGCGTCGGCTGGGCTACGCTGCGATGCGGTCATACTCTGTTCCGCATGGATTAGTCCGCGCGGAAAGTTTCTTCCGCTGGCCGCGTGTTTCGCTAAAACTCCGACGCGTGCGCGTTAATCAATCAAACATTCTCAACCCATGAACCCCATCGAAGGCTCCGTCAGCATTCATCCCTATTTCAAAATCCGCCCCGGCCAGCATGACGCCGCGCAGGCGTTGCTCCGCGAGTTCGTCGCGCAGACGGCGAGCGAGGAGAAGATGCTCTACTACGAATTCACCCTGAGCGGTGACATCATCTTCTGCCGCGAAGCCTACGTCGGCGCGGAAGGCGCGCTCGCGCACCTCACAAACGTCGGCGCGATTTTGAAAAAGATGGAGACCGTCACCGACCTGACGCGCCTCGAAATCCACGGCCCGGCGGCGGAACTGGAAAAACTCAAAGGCCCGCTCGGCGCGCTGAAGGTGGAATGGTTCGCCTATCAATGCGGCGTGCGGCGGTGAACGGAGCGCGGGTTTTCAACCCGCAGCCCCGTGCGACGGAGAGAGATGCTCGCAAGTTAAGAAATCATTGATCATGCGGGCGTTGCTGCGGGTTAAAAACCCGCGCTCCTTGGCAAACACCCGCCTCTCCCCGTAGTCTCGCGCGCATGACGAAAGTGGAACGCGCCTCGGGCGCAAAAAAACCGAAGGCGAAATCATCACAGCCCGTAAGCGTGATCACAGGCGCGGCGGGTTTTCTCGGCTCGCATCTCACCGACCTCCTGATCTCGCGCGGGCACAAAGTGATCGGCATTGATAACTTCATCACCGGCGCGGTGGAGAACATTGATCACCTGAGCGGTAACCAGAACTTCCGCTTCATCCAGCAGGACGTGACTGAGTTCATCTTTCTCCAAGAGCCGGTGGATTACGTGTGGCACTTCGCGTCGCCCGCGTCGCCGATTGATTACCTCGAAATCCCGATCCAGACGCTCAAGGTCGGTTCGCTCGGCACGCACAAGGCGCTCGGACTCGCGCGGCAGAAGGGCGCGCGGTTTCTCATCGCGAGCACGTCGGAGATTTACGGCGACCCGCTGGTGCATCCGCAAACGGAAGAATACTGGGGCAACGTCAACACCGTCGGCCCGCGCGGCTGCTACGATGAGTCGAAGCGCTTCGCCGAGGCGATGACGATGGCCTATCATCGCGAGCACAAAATT
>JANOAY010000907.1:0-1761 GCA_031411375.1 Pedosphaera sp.
TGACCGCCTACGGCATGGCCACGCTCGAAGGCCCGATGCTCGCCATCAAGAGCATCAACGCACTCTCGCATTACACGGACTGGACCGTCGCGCACGTCCACACCGGCGCACTCGGCTGGAACGGATTCTTCACCTTCTCGATGCTCTACTGGCTGTTCCCGCGCCTCTACGACACCAAGCTCTACTCGACCAAACTCGCCAACTGGCACTTCTGGATCGCGCTGCTCGGCATGATGTTCTACGTCGTCCCGATGTATTGGAGCGGCATCACGCAAGGCATGATGTGGAAGCAGTTCACGAGCGAAGGCTTCATGCAATGGCCGAACTTCCTCGAGACCGTGCTGCAAATCGTCCCGATGTATCGGCTGCGCGCCATCGGCGGCACGCTCTACATCATTGGCGCGTTCATCATGGCCTACAACTTGTGGCGCACGGCGAAAGCCGGAAAGTTTGTGCCAGAAGTGGAGGCGCAGGCCGCGGCCCTGAAGGATCAACCGGTGCATGCCGAAGCGGCGCATTCGTACAAACATCGCTGGCTCGAATCGAAGCCGTTGCTCTTCACGGTGCTCGCGCTGGTCGCGGTGCTCATCGGCGGCGCGGTGGAAATTATCCCGCTCTACCTCGTGAAGAAAAACGTGCCGACCATCACGTCGGTCAACCCCTACACGCCGTTGGAAATGATCGGGCGCGACATCTACATCCGCGAAGGCTGCGTGGGCTGTCACTCGCAGATGATTCGCCCGTTCCGTTCCGAGACCGAGCGCTACGGCGAATACTCGAAGGCCGGTGAATTTGTTTACGACTATCCATTCCTCTGGGGCTCGAAACGCACCGGGCCAGATCTGCACCGCCAAGGCGGCAAGTATCCCGACGCGTGGCACTACAATCACATGGATGATCCGCGCTCGACCTCGCCCGGATCAATCATGCCGCGCTACCCGTGGCTGCTCACCCAGAAGCTCGAAACCAATGCCATCCCGCCGCGCATCAAGGCGCTGCGCAAAGTAGGCGTGCCGTATCCGGCGGGCTTCGAGAATATCGCCATCGCCGACGCCAGCAAACAGGCGCAGTTGATCGTGGCGAACCTCGCGCAAGGCCAGATCAAGGCCACGCCCGACAAGGAAATCATCGCGCTCATCGCCTACCTGCAACGGCTGGGCACCGACATCAAAGCGACGAACGCGCCCGCTTCGCCGGCCATTCCCGCCGCGCCGGTCAAGGCCGCGCAACTCAACGAGAACAACTCAACCGCGAGGAACTGATTATGATCCAGAACGTCATTCGTGAACTGGGTGGCATCGCCATCTACGGAATCATTTCCGTCTGTTTATTCTTCACCGTCTTCACCACGGCCATGCTTTGGGCGCTCGTGCAGCGCAAAGCGTTTTGCGAGCGCATGCAGATGCTGCCGCTCAACGACGGTTCTAAAGAAGCGAAAGGAGAAACCACCCATGAATAATCAGCCCGACAACTCGAAGGAGCCGAAGGACCCGTTGCTCATGGAGCACGAGGCCGACGGCATCAAGGAACTCGACAACCTGCTCCCGCGCTGGTGGGTGTGGCTGTTCTACATCACCATCGTGTACTCCATTGCCTACATGGGCTACTACCACGTTTTCAACGTGGGTGACTTGCAGGCCGCCGAGTACGACAAGGAGGCGAAAGTTGGCGATGAGATCAAATCCACCGCGCTCGCGAAGTTCGAGTCGGCTATGAGTTCGCTGGAGCCGCTCAAGGATCAGTCCGCGCTCGACAAGGGCC
>JANOAY010000908.1:0-5188 GCA_031411375.1 Pedosphaera sp.
GCTTGAAGCGGCCTGAAGGCCGCGCTCCGTGGCTTTTGCCGCCCAGCACATCTAGTTCGTTTCCGTTCCGTTGACACTTCTGCGCGCGCGCCTTTACGGTGCGCGCCTTGGAATTGCGCGGCAAAAAACTCGGTGTCCTCATCGCCTGCCCACCGGATCAGCCCGGCTTTCGCCACGGCGTACGCGTCGCGGCGGCAGCGATGCAACGCGGCGTGAATGTCTATCTCTACTGCATTGACGAAGCGGTTCTGGGCGTGGCCGATGCTGAATTGCAGAAGCTCAAGGCCAGCGGTCTGAACCTCTACGCCTGCGCTTACGGCGCGCACAATCGCAACATCCCGCTCACCGAGCACGCGACGTTCGCCGGGCTGACCGTGGTGAACGACCTCATCGTCAGCACGGATCGGTTCGTGAGTTTCAACTGATGAAACCTTCCGCGCTCATCATCATCACGGGCGACCCGCGCAGCAGCGCGAAGCCTGCGGAAGCGGTGCGCATCGCGGCAGGCGTCGGCACTTGGAAGAAGGCGGATATCACGGTTTATCTGCGTGGGCCGGCGGTGCTGGCGTTGAGCGAATACGTGGATGAGTTGATTGATGAGGACAACTACTCGCGCTACTTCCCCATCGTCGGCGAATTTGGCCGGCCCATTTACGTGCAGCGCGGCGCGGCCCTGCTCGGCGAGATCGGCGAGTCGCCACTGAAGTTTGAGGAGATTGATGACGCGCAACTCGCGCAACTCGCCGCCACGTCCAACTACGTTCTGCGATTCTAATGCGCTCCATCCTCCACATCCTCACGCGACCGGAAGACGAGCTGACCAGCGCAGTGATCGCTGGACAGCGCGCCCTGCCGGACACCGCAGCGGAAGTTGCCGACCTCACCGTGTCCGCGCCCGACTACGACGCGGTGGTGGAAAGGATTTTCGCCGCCGACTCGGTGCAGGTCTGGTGAGCCTGCGCGGATTCACTTCGCCCTGAGCCAAGGGTGCGCCGGCCTCAGTCCAAGTAAAAGCGAGCTGGACATGATTGGACCTCACGATTCAGGAGCAGCGCCCCGATTCGCGCGTAGAGCGTGGCCTGATTGTCCCCGCCTCCCTCGCCCCACGAATGCGCCCAGAGATGCGCGGCAAACAGTTCGCTCACTTTGCAACGCGCCCAGACATTCAGATCGTGCTTGTCATCGTAATGAACTGGGAAGAACCCCTGCGGCCAAGCCACGACGCTTCGATCCTTTTCGAGTTGCCGGCACAAGATTGGGTGCAGCATGTGCGGGCCGGCGGACAAATGCGGCGCTTGCGTGTAATCAGCACGGCGCAGAGCTGCAAACACTTCATCGAAAACAGGATGATGCGCCACGGCCCCGAACACCCCCGCGCAAAAAAAGCCGCCGCCCTGATCCACACAGAACAGCGAGCAGGAGCGCAGCGGCTCCAAGGATTTCAAAACAAGAAAATCACAGTCGAGGTAGATGCCCCCCTCGCTGGCCACAATATGATGCCGGGCGATATCCGAGCGGGTGGACAAACTCAGGTCGTTCTGTTCAAAGCGTTCAACCAGCCCCGTTTCCATGGCCGCGATCAGGTCGCGAATCTCCGTCTCGATCCAGACCTTGATTTCCCATCCGGGGTGAAGTTGCCGGCAGAATTCGATCAATCCTTGGAACAGCACCGGCATCTCAGGACCGAGCCAGACGAAGTGAATCTTTTGCGGAATCATGGCTGTTCTCCTGCGAATGCCGCCGGGCCATTTTCCACGGTCATGGGCTTCACGGCCTCGACCACGCCTGTCTCGACCCAGTTAGGATGTTCACCGATGGCCCGCCCATGACCGTCAATTCCATTCAACTCAGGAAAGGCGGACACGCCTGAATGGCCCTCCGTCGTTCGGAAGGCGAGGGATTCCAGAACGGCGCGCAAGCCGCCCACCGTCCAGACCGCCCGGTGTCCCCAATTGCAAATAATGGATCCCATCGCCTCCTCCTTCGATCCGTTTCCGCCGATGGCACCCCGCAAGAAATCGCGGTATCCATCATCATGACGTGCTGCGATCAGATCCACACACGGAACGGCAATCCTCAAAACGCCGCCCGGCTTGAGGATCCGCCGCGCCTCATGGAAGAAGCGCCACGCTTCCTCGGGCGTGATGTGTTCGACGACGTGCTCGGCAAAAAGGAAGCGCACGGATTCAGTCGGGATGGGCAAAGCCTGCCGCAAATCCATGTCGAGGTCATAATTCCTCCAGCCCAAAAGCCGGTTTCCTCCCGCTCCAAGGTGGAGCTTCTCATTGGCCACTTCGTCAGCCGCCGAGGTTGACGCGGCTCCGTGGCCGTTCCGACTTCCTTCACGAACCAGCCTCAACGTGGCGTTCGCGTAGCCGTCCGCTGTTTGTCTCAACCGGTCAGCCGGCCAGTGAAACCAGTTCAGGGTCAACGTGCTGGCGTCATCACTTCTTGCCCAGGTGCCGTTAGGATTCGCCAAGCCCCCGAAAAAGCACCCGCCTTGCAGCAGCTTGACCGGCCCCTGCCAGGTGACGTGCGTCGCGGCAAACGAATCCACGACCACACTGGCGCCAGCATCTCTGGTCATTAAATCCGCCACTTGCATCAGCTCCGGAGAGCACCAGTGGGCGGTGACAATGGAGTTGTCCGGCGTGGGAAAGTCGCGGTGATCCATGCGCAATCCGGGCGCGGCAATCAGTGTTACTCCGTGATCCCGCAAGGTGTGGCTGACCCAGACATCTTCACAGCCCGGAACCGGAGCGGGCGCATCGGCCACCAAACGGGCGCACCGCCGGGACATCAAATATCCGCCGCCCCCGCTCGCGAAACCACCGGGTGCGGTATCCGCGCTCCCGATAAATTCTCCAAGCGCGGCGAGTGCGGCCAGCCGGCTCGGGACGACGTAGGTGTCATCATCGCACTTGAAGAGATAATCCCAGTCCGGCTCTAGCAGCGCCCGCCGGGCAAAGGCCTGAACTTTGGCCGGCAGTTCCTCATACGTGTCAGCGCAGGGCAACTGCCAGACCTCCGCTTCGCAGTCCTGCGGTCCTTCGCCCACAAAGGAGATGACACGAACATGGCCGGGGAGCCCCGCCGCCCACGTCTCGCCGACCGCCGCCCGTTGTCGGGCGTTCCGGCGGCAGGAGCAGACTCCGATTAGAATTTTCGGATGGCCGTTAGGTTCGTCTTCAATGGTCTGTGGTTTCATGGTGGGCAAAGTGTTCAAAGCATTTCAGTTTGTCGCCGAAGCGTGGCAAGTGCTGCCGTCCCGCTTCCGTCCACCACTTCGGGCCACTGCTGTGGACGAGCCGCTGGCGGGCGGAAGCGGTCACGTTCCAGACTTCCAAGCAGCCGTTCTCCGTGACTTCGCGCACCTGCACGCACGCGCCTTGCGTCGAGTCGCACCACGTTGCTTCGGGCAGGACGTGGAAATCTTTTCCTTTGTCTAAACGCGCCGCGATGGCGTTGAAGGTTCCCTGATCTCCATGACCGGGCAGATGCAGCGGAAATCCATTTCGCGGCGAGTAAGAACCGAAGGGCGACGCGAAGGCCCACAGCCCCACCAAATCCCAGTGCCGGTTCACGTCCAGACACAGCGCGCCGGAATTCAGATACGGCTGCCGCTGGCCCGGCACCGTCGCGCCATAGACCGCGTAATCCTCCCCGTAGCTGCGCTCTCCGCCGTCCGACGAGCTGACGATCTTTCCCTGCTCCGCCAGTTCAAACACATCGTCCACGCGCGAGGTCAGCACCAGGTCCGCGTCGAGCAAATACACGCAACGGGCGCGGCCGAGACAGTGCGCGAAGATTTGCTGCTTCGCCTCCCACATGCCGGACGGCGGGAACGGCAGTTCGCTCGTCGCGAACAAGTGCGGACGGTTCGGATGCGCCGCGAGTTCTTCCAACGCCGCCGCCGTGAAGCCGCGATGATAAATGAACACGGCCAGTTCCCCGCGATGGTAGGCCCACAGGCTGTTCAGCAGCGCGCGCAACCCCGGCTCATAGTTCACGTCGCAGGCGATGGCAAAAATCCGGGCCAGCATGTTCACCCTTTCTTGTTCGTAGGAGACGAGGTGACGAGTCTCTGAGCAATCTGACACGCGCCCGTTTCTGTAGAGATCAGAGTCTCCTCACATCGTCTCCTACGAAGAGTTGAGTCGTTACGCCGCCACCAGTTCACAAACCTCATTCCTCCGCAGTGGCTTCTCCTTCGGAGCCAACGCCGCTTCAATGGCCCGCCCCTGCCCCACCGTCAGGTATTCCACCGCGCCGCCGTTGAAATACATCTCGATCCGCCGCACCACTTCCGCCGCCGTGATCATGTCCAGGCAACGCGGCAAAGTTCTCACCACGTCCACGCACAGGTTTTCCGGGCGGTCTTTCTCATCCCCATCGCCGAGCGGGACGACGCGGGATTTCCAGCAGCCGCCGTGATCGCAGCAGCGGAGCGCGCCGTTGGTGTGGATGTATTGATGATGCGGATACGCCTCCCACTGCATCGGCTCGCGCCCGCCCGCCACCACCACACACGGACGGTTCTTTGGCATTCCAGGTTTGGTTTCCACCGCCGCCGCGAGGTGCATGGCGAAGGTCACGGGGCAAAGCACGCCTTGCGCGTGATACATCAGCCGCACGAACTGCCGCACATCCGTCTTCCCGCGCAGATCGATCACACCGCGCAGAGCCGGGTGATGATGGCCCAGTTCCCCCACCTGCACGAACTGGATGCGCCCGCGAAAGTGATCCACCACCTGCTGATAACGCGCCGGTTCCCACCACTTGGCCGTGAAGTCCCGCTTCCCGCCCGCGTTCACAATCCAGAACGGAAGGTCCTCCCCCACGATCTCCTGCACCTGCGACATCCACGACTTCTCCGTGTCCGAAAGATGAATGTCCCCCTTGAACGCCGTTGGCTCGATGATGACGCCGAGCTTCTCGCTCAGGAACCGCGTGAAGGCGTGGATGAAATGATACGGGCGCTGGTTGCTGTGATGAATGAGCGGATACTCGCACTGGATGATTTCCACGTCCGGCGCGTCCTCCGTGAGCGGCGCGAGATGCGGATTGTTCTCCCACAAGCCGGGGCAAGGCGTGCGCACATCCGTGAGAAACCGCCCCGGAGAGGCCGCGTGCAAATCCCGCACCGCCGCCGTGAGCATCACGAGGTCGCCGGGGGATTGGTGGTTGG
>JANOAY010000909.1:0-2521 GCA_031411375.1 Pedosphaera sp.
GCTCCGCACGCCCGCCATGTTCACCGACCCGGACGAGGAGAAGGCGCGCAAGGAGGCGCTGCGCGAGGCCGAGAACAATCCGTTCCAGACCACGAAGGAAAAGTCCCGGCCCGGCTCCTCACCCATGAAAGACCCGGCCTCGCCGCTTCGTTCGGAGACGTCGCGCAGTCTTTCGCCGGTCACAGACCTCGACTGGCGTCCGGGCGACGCAGCGGGCGGGAAAAAAGACGCGCGCCGCGGCAACCTCGGGAGCCAGTCTTTCGCCCAGCGGGAGGACGAAAGCTTCAGCCCCTCGGGAATGCGCGCCAGCACGCCCTTTGATTTCCACGGAAACCGCGCGCCGGAAAAAGACCGGCTCACGCCCGCGCAGGTGCAGCGGCGCACCGAGTTCGAGCAGTTGTTGAACCCGAACGCCGGCCCGGCCGGCCGCGCGCCCAATTCGCTCCAGCCCGTGATCAACGCCGCCGAGGCCAAGTCCTCCGGTCTGGCCACGCCGACCGTGGGCGGGAGCGGCTACGATCCGCGCAACGCCGATCCGACGGCGGCCTTCAACCGCCAGCAGGATCGCCTGCGCGGGCCGGTCATCGAGGACGTGAACAAGCGTTACAACGCGGCCCCGGCGAACGGCGCGGCTTCGCCCGGCCACGGCAGCCAGCCCCAAGTCCCGCGCCAGCCGCTGACGAGGGAGTTTCCGTCGCGGAAGTTTTAGATGGCTTGGCGCAAGTGATTTTCGGATACGGCCCGTCTGCAAGCACGCGTTTTCCCCCGCTCCCCAGGGGAGAGGGCGAACGGCATTCAGTCTCCAACTGTCCGAACGCGCTTGATGGCACCCAACGCTGGCTGGCTCCCTCTCCCCGAGGGAGAGGGCCGGGGTGAGGAGAAGCGCGCTCACGAAAAGGCGAGAATGCCTGCCGCCACCGGCGCGAAAAAACGCCGGTCGTTGCCGACCGGCGCTCTGTTCTCTCCACTTGATTCTTCGCTGCGAACTACGGCAGCACCTGTCCGCGAATTTCTCCGCCGCCGAACGCCGCGCTGTGGATGTTCACATACACTAGGCCGTCGGCGAAGTGCGCGACGTTCGCGTCACTCAGCGTCTGTGAGTTTAGGATGAAGCCCCACGGATTGCCCGCCGTGAAGGGCAGCCCGACCAGCACGCCCGCTGAGTTGGCGGTGTCCGCCGGGCCGTGATAGTGGGCGTTGCTGATGTTGCCGATCAGGTCGCGGTAGTGCAGGCCGATGGAAACCTGCCGGCCCACCAAGCCGACGTAGCCGTAACCAGTCGCGCCGGTCACCACGGGCGTCGGACGTTCGTTGCCGCCGTTCATCGAGACGGGGAACACCATCGGCGCGAGCTGGCCGCGAATTTCACCGCCGGGATTCACCGCCGTGTGCAGGTTCATGTAGAGGTCGCCGTTCAACAGCGCGTTAATCATGGCCGGGGTCAGCGTGACCGAGCCGCTGAACACGCCCTGCGTGCTGTAGCCGCCGCGATGGTAGGGCAGCAGATCAATCAGCACGCCCGCCGTCAGCGTCGAGACCGCCGGCCCGTGAATGTGCGCCGCCGTGATCGCGCTGGTCAGGCCGCGATACGCGAGGGTGAAGGAGAGCGTGTTGCCCACGAGCGCGCTTTCCACGAAGCCCGCGCCGGAAGTCGTGACCGCCGACGGTTTCTCCGCCGCGCCCGTGAGGTCCGCCGAGAACGGCAGCTCACCGATGTAGGGCGCGACCTGGCCGCGAATTTCTCCGCCGGGGAAATTGGCGTTGTGGATGTTCACGTAAACTTTGCCGTCCGCGAACGCGAGGTATTGCGTCGAGTCGAGCGTGACGCGGCCCGACAGCGTGCCGGCCCGGCCCAGCGTGCCGAAACCGCTACTCAAGTTGATAATCACCGGAGCCGTGCCCGCGCCGTCCGCCGCGCCGTGGAAGTGCGCCGCCGTGGCCGGGGCGGTCAGCCCTTGGTAGTTGATGTCGAAGGCCAGTTCGTTGCCGATGATGGTGAGCGCGCCTACGCCGAACGCGGGTGACGTGTTCGCCGTCGGACGTTCCGCCACGCCGCTCAGGATGACCTTCTGCGCCACGGGCATGATCTGGCCGCGAATTTCCCCGCCGCCAAACGTCGCGGTGTGGATGTTGAAATACGCCAGGCCCGCGAGCACGGCGGTCTTCTGCGCCAGCGTCAGCGTCACGCTCGCCGCGTAGCGTCCGGTGGTGCCGAGTCCGCCGACGGCGGTGAGGTTGAAGGCCACGCCCGCCGAGCCGTCCGTCGAAGCCGCGAGATGGACATGTGCCGCCGTCGGTGCGCCGGTCAGTCCGCTGTAAGCCACGTCGTAGGTCAGCACGTCGCCGTTCAAATCCACCGTGCCGAGGCCGAAGCCGACCGAGGTGTTGCCATTCGCCACGCCGCTCAGGCTGGCGGTGAAACGCGTGACGTTCGCATTCGCCAGATCGCGCACGCGGTAGAAACCTTGCGGGCCGTCCTTGGCCACCGTCACCGGGCCGGAGGCCACGGTCAGGATGGAGC
>JANOAY010000910.1:0-3735 GCA_031411375.1 Pedosphaera sp.
CCCTCTCCCGCTGGGCGAGGGAGAAAGTCAGCGAGCGCTCGACGAATCCAACGCGCTGGATAGCAGTGAGGCGAAATGCCGTTCTCCCTCTCCTCTGGGGAGAGGGCCGGGGTGAGGGGAAACGCGCTAAAGTGGTGACGGGTTCAAGAGTGCCCCGCCGTTCAACTCTTTAACCTTTCAACCACCTGTCACGAGCACGGGACTTCAGGCTTCCGCTCACCCCTTCTTCTTCACCTCGGCGAGACGCTGGCGGATGGTCTGGGCCTCGGCGGAGCCGGCGGGGGCATATTTCAAATACTGCGCGTAGTGATCCTTGGCCGCCTTCCAGTCCTGCTTCTGGTAGGCGATTTCGCCCAGCCCGTAATAAACACGGAAATCGGTGCTGGTGAAACGGTCGAGCAGCTCGCGGTAGTCGCGTCCAGCCGCGTCGTATTGCTTGCTCTGGAGCTGGGCGATGGCGCGGTTGAGGAGCGCGGCGCTGTTGTCTTTCTGGAGCTTGAGGACCTCGGTGAACTCGGCGACCGCGCCCGCGTGATCGCCGACGAACATCAGGAGGTTGCCGTGATTGAAATGGGCCGAGGGATTCTGGGGCTGGCGTTGAATCTGCCCGGCAATGACGCGCAGCGCGTTCGTCAACGGAGCGCCGGCCAGCGCGTCCCCCGCCGCGCGCAGCTTCTCGGACTGCGTCACGTAGAGCTGGGAGAAGACGTTGTAGGCGTAGTCGTGGTCGGGAAATTTCCGCACGGCCGCCGCGAGAATCTTTTCGGCGGCGGAAAAATTGTTCTGCGCGAATTCGGCGAAGGCGGCGACGCGCTCGATTTCGATTTGCAGGCCCGGCTCGGCGTTCGCGGCGCGGGCGCGCAGCGGGGCGAGGAGTTCCAAGGCGCGCGCCGGCCGGCCGGCGAGCATTTCGACATTGGCGCGGGCCACGAGATAGATCAGCTCGTCCGGCGCATAATAGAGAGCGCGCGCGATCATGTGGGAGGCTTCGCGGTGCAGCCCGGCCTGGACGTAGGTGTTCGCGAACTCCATGCAGAAGTCCGGCACGTCAATCGGGCCGCAGAGATTGAAGAGATTGTCGAGACCGCGATAGGCCTGGAGCTTTTCCTCGGTGGCCTTGCTCAGCTTGGACAGTCGTTGGCGTCCGTCGCGCCAGAGGGTGTTGCCCTCCTGGTTGATGAGCGCGGCGGCGTTGTCGGGATTAAGGGCCAGAGATTCCTTGAAGAATTTCGCCGCCTCGGCGAAGCGCCCGGCGCGCTGGAGTTCCACGCCCCACCAGTTCAGCGCGCGCGACCAATACGCGCCGACGTAGGCTGCGTTGTTGTTGAAACGTTCGGCGGGCTCGGTCGGGATCGTGGCCTTGAGCGACGGCCAGGATTTGCCCGCGAGTTCGTTCCACGACTTTTCCTGCGCGCTGATTATGGCCGCGTTGGGAACCGGACGTTCGCCGGAGACCGTCGTCAACGGCTTCATGGCATAGACCAGCCCGCGCGGTTCGAGGTAATGCGTCTCGAAGTAGTAGCCAAAGCTCGGATGCAGATAGATCACCTCGCCGGTCTTGGCGAAGTCCGCGAAGGTCTTGAGCAGTTGCGCGGGATTGATGGCGATGTAGCCCTTCTCAATCTCCAATTTCGGCCAGCGGTCACCGTGGCGGCTGTGCAGGCGGGCCTGGTAGGCGGGATTCGGCAGCGACCCGGTCTCGAGCAATATATGTTTCGCACGCGCGTCGCTCCCGAGCACGGCGGCCAGGGCGTAGAGGCGCGTGGGATCGTCGCTCAGGACCAGCGCGGGCTTTTCCGGCAGCGATTGCGCCAGCGCGGTCGCGTACTCATGCAGCGTGGGCGCGGTGGCCGCGCGGATTTTCGGATACGTGCGCGCGGCCAGCAGCCCGGTGGCGAAGAGCGCGCCGCCCAGGACCACGGCGGTGACGGCGTAATTCACCACCGGCGGCACGCCGGAACGACGCCGCGATTTCACCGGCCCGCCGCTGAACACCAGCAGAAAAAATCCGCTGAAGTAACCGATGCTCAACGCGCCGAGGAAGTAGCAGGGCAGATACGCCAGCCCGAGTCCGAACTCGCGCGGCGCGGCGGGCGGGTCAAACGCGATGTACACGCAGAAGCCCAGCAGCACCGCGTGGAGAATCTGCCCGAAGATGTTCGTGAAGGCGCTGCCCACGGGGCTGGTGTCGCCGAAGCTGCTCGGCCAGCGGAGGCCCGCCAGCAGCAGCGGCAGCAGCGCATAGATCCCGATCCACGCGGCCCGCCAGCGCGGGAAGCCGGTGAGAAAGGATTTTTGAAACGCGAGGTTCGTCTTCAGCGCCTGCCAGAAGCTGACCGCCTCTCCCTCCGCGCCGGGACGCACCAGCGGCAGCAGCAAGTAGAACGACAGTCCGGCCAGCCCGAGCAGGAAGCTCCGCACGAGAAAATTGAACCGGAAGAAACGCAGCCCCTTGATCCACACCACCGCCACCAGCAGCACGGGGAAGAAGGCCAGCATGGCGAAGTTGTTCGTGATGGCCGCGCCATAGACGAACGCGAGTTTGTTCAACCACGCGTCGCGCTCGTCCACGCGATACTCCAGCAGGCAGCGCACGCAGTAGGCGAAGAGCAGGACATCAATGGCTTCGCCCATGTTGATGATGGCGTGCTCCCAGAACGTGCGTTGCAGTCCGCAGATCAAGACCGCAAAGACCACCGGCACCCAGGCGAGCTTGATGTTCAGGAACGAGTCTTCGCCCGTGAGCTTGTCGCGCTGAAGCTGCGTGCGGTCGTGGGGGAGCAAGGCCACGCACCGGGCGAGCAGCGCCAGACTCAAGGCGGCGCAGAGCGCGGAAATGAAGTTCAGCCCGACGAGTTGCCACCCGCTCGGCAGCACACGCACCGGCAGCGTGGCCAGCCAGCTCAACGGCTGGGCATAATTGCTATGCCAGTCCAAACCCGTCGCGCGCGCAAACGGCGCCACGCTCTGCACGGTGATCACCGTGTCGAGCGTGACGAGATAGACGAGCAACATGACCGCCGCCACGATCCAAGGCAGGATCGAGCGGACAAAACTGCGCGGTGGCGTTGTTTCCATTGTGTCTGGGTGAGCGGGAGTTGACGACATGGCGAAGGGTTTTGGCAAGTGGCTTTAGTCGAGCGGCGCAGGATTTGTCGCGCACAAGCGCACGTCCGCCACGCACTCGACGTGCTGCGTCTGCGGAAACATGTCCAGCGGGGTTACGCTCACGAGTTCAAAGACACCCTCCGCGCACAAAAGGTTCAAATCTCGCGCCAGCGTGGCCGGATGACACGACACGTAAATGATTTGCCGGGGCCGCACTGCGCGAAGCTGATCCACCGCGCTCTTCGGAATGCCCGCGCGTGGCGGGTCCAGAATGACCGACGTGTCCGCCGCCGGATACTTCTGCAACAGTGACGGCAGCAGCAATTGCGCGTCGCCTAGGACGAACTCCCCGTTCGTGCGCTTATGCCGCAGCAGGTTGTTCTTCGCCGCCTTGATGGCCGGCCGGTCGATCTCCACGCCCACGAAACTTTCCACCACGTCGCCGAGCGAGATGCCGAAGAAGCCCACGCCGCAATAAACGTCCACCAAATGCTTGGCCCCGCTCGCCACCAGCGCCGCCCGCGCCGTCTCCACCAGCTTGGGCAGCAGGAAAAAATTATTCTGGAAAAACGAATCGTTCGGCACATCCCAATCGGCCGGCGGGATGCGCAACACGACCTTCAGCCC